>JAJRTA010000186.1 GCA_024278515.1 Candidatus Zixiibacteriota bacterium | reverse complement strand
TGAATCATCTGGCTGCTATTGCTGGAACCGGAGAGAGCGATTTTGATGAACAACCTGACCTCCCGGCGGTCGCATCGTTTGAGAAGTTGCAGGTTTTGTGCGAGTATCTCAAAAAATCAAATCCGGTCCTTGCTTCGCTTCTGCATGAAATTAAATTGGAGTGGGAGGCCGAAACCGAGCCGATGAATCACGACCGGGTATGGTGTCTGTTTGTTGACAGGAGTCTTGGAACAGATTCGGCTGCCGGGCGGATGCTGCTCCTGAACGGGATTGTCGATCAGCTCAAGCCAAAGAGAAACCACCCCGACGATATCCCCGACCGGATCACGTTCAACAACGTCAACATCCCGCATGATGACCCGTTGCTGGGGGTTGTTTATGATTCTTTGAAGGCCACCCGGACAGATCTGAAAAACTCCCGTTTCGACCATCTCGCGGTCGGAAATTACCAGGCCTACTTCAACATCGATGAAGATAAACGTGAGTTGACCGGCGATTCGATCGGCCTGGCCGCGGCGCTGGTTGCCTACACCCAGCTACTGCGCGATGAAATCCTGCGTCACGAACGGTTTATCGCCTCGGATATCGCGGTGACCGGAAGTATCAACGAGGCCGGTGAAGTTCTTGCCGTCAACGATGCTACGATCCCGGCCAAGATCGAGCGGGTTTTCTTCTCGCATGTTCGCTATGTGGTCGTACCTTCGGACAACGCCGCCACCGCCCGTGACGCCCTCGCGCGCCTGCATGAACAATACCCGAATCGCCACCTTCGGCTGATAACTGTTTCTCATCTGGCCGATCTGCAGGATGACCGCAACGTGATCCGCTCCGAAAAAGTCTGCGTCGGTCAATACCTCGGCAAACAAGCCATCCGCTACTCCCGTGCCACAAGGGTTCAGGTCCCGTTGCTGCTGGGCTTGATCTGGCTTCTTATGTCCATCCTGTGGCCCCGGTACTTCGATCCGTGGTTTGACGACAATCCGCAGTTTGTCCGAATGACAAAAAAAGGGTTTGAAGCTCTCAATAAAGACTCGATCCGGCTGTGGGAGGTGGAGTATGAATGCGATAAAATGAGGGGAGGAACAAATTGGGAAATCGGTGATATTAATAGTGACGGTAGAAATGAGATCGCCTTTGCGCCTCAAGGTCCACGATCATCTGATTGTGAACGTGAATCGGACATGTATTTTTACAACAGTGATGGTGATCTGCTCTGGGTACGAGACTGTTCCGCGCAGGGACTTTATGAAGGCGATACGTTGCGGAAACAGCCTTTGCCTTTGGGAAGCATAAGATTTGTCACTGGAGGCGACCGCCCGATTATTGTAACGTCAGCCAACGAATCATTTCCGGCAAGAGCGCATATTCGATATTGGACCCCCGAGGGAGAATCTCTTGGTTGGTATATCAATTGGGGAGTGGTAACTCTCAACAGAAAGTATTTCTCTGATGCCTGCGATGATGAATTGTTGTTTTTCGGTTACAATAACAGTATGCATTCCGCCGCATTGTTCAAACTGCCGAGGGACACGCTGTATGGCTTTTCTCCGCCTTACCCGGACTCTGTAATTTATACTAATCATCGTGGCTATATTCTGTTCCCGCAATCTGATGTCAGTAAATATTTACAGTATCTATATAACGGCCCATCCCAAATACTCATCGAACCGAATGGTATTGCAAGAGTTTCAACAAAAGAAGCTCCTAAAGAAGGTAATTTCACTATTTCTTATATTGTGGATTTCAGGGAGAGTTTCCGTGTTACTGGAGTCTCATTATCCGATAATATCAGAATGCTCAGGAATAAGCTTGTCTATGAAGGGAAGCTCCCCCAAATCGATATAGATGAGTATACCGCCGACCTCCTGAATGCTGTCATGTACTGGACCGACTCCGGCTTTGTGACCGAGGGGCAACTCAGAGAGTCTGAAAAAAAATAGGTCCTTTTTTTCTACAAGTCAATTTCCTCGGGGCTACTCTTCTGTTGATCGCAGGATGATCAACGTCCAATAGAACAATGGAAATAAAACGACAATGTTCGTGTGATCATTGTTTGTGTGGAGCTTGAAATGATACCAGGCCAATGCAGTGACGTATGCCTGTCGGGTTACACGGACTACATTGATCCAGTATACCGCTATGGCAACGTCGTATCGCATGGCTGGGTCGGAGAGAAACAGATTAACTCGGTTGAAGCAGGGTCGTGTCTTTCGAGTCCCCTACCCTTCTGGATTCGATAATCAACGTGATTAACAATGAAGTTAATCGAATGAATCACATCCAAGAAGCATGAAAAAAACAATAGTAATCTTGATAATGTCTCCCCTGATGAGTATTCCGGTAAGTTCTGATAATTACAGAGGGGAAATAATATTTGACCCGGATCCGGTAGATTTAGAAATAATTGTTACGCACATCTCCCCATTACCAAATACTTATAATCCAACCCCCGGGATTGTAGATTTTGTCTGCCATGTCAAAAGTAAAAAAGACATATCCGCAACCAGGATCATTATTAATAAGTATTATGGAGGATGGGAAGTAAGGAAGGAGTACTACACAGAAACCCAACTTCATCCTGGGGATAGCGATACGGACTTTGATCTCACTTTTTCTGTAAATCTTACGAATGGTTTTTATACGTGGGAATGCGTTGCTACAGACATTAACAGTAAAGAAGGTTCATCGGAAAATAATTTTGACTGGAAATACAAAACAGGGAAAGGAACTGTTTACATACATCACTCAATTCATGCGGAACCAAAAGATCTTGTTTCTGGTGTTTTTAAGCAAACTCTTGATCTGTCTGATTTCGATCAGGGAGGAACGATAGACAGGGTTATGGAAGCTTCCCATAGAGAAGAGTTTACAGATAGTTATGGAACGCCGGCCACCTATACCTGGCTGCTGAGAATGGATGAATTAGCGTGTGTGAGTGATTTAGGCTGTACTGCAACACTTGATGAACTATTATATGATGACTGGAATTTTCTCCAGGAAATTCAGAACTGGAATGATGGCTTAGGGTGGCATTTTCACCATATGGACTGGTTTAATGGAACACAATACATGGAACAGGGAGGTTGTCCTGATACAGGATGTCAGCCGGGTCAGTATTGGAATCAGATTCTGACAATGAATGGAACAACCTACAGAAACAGACCTGATACTGAATTGGGAGAAAAAATCCTTTCAAGACTGATCATTGATTATGGATTCTATCCAATAAGCTCCGCAATGGGATGGTTCGGGATGACGAATCAAATAAACGAATGGCTCTCGAAATATATACCATTCAATTATGATAATTTGTATGGCAAATTGGGAGATACGACTTTTGCAGAACCTATTAACAATGTATATGACTGGACAATTGCGCCTGGCGTAATATATTCTCCATCCAGTGAAAATTACCAGATACCAGGTGAAAATTCGAACTTCTGTATCCCTTGTCTGCCGGGGGGACTGAACAAAAATGATACGGAAAAATTGTATGTAAGAAATACATTTGAATTAGCGGACCAGGGAACCAACATAATTTTATGCCACTATTCTCATAGTTTTCAATCGTTTCCTCCATTGGATATGAGGCATAATGTTATGTTCCTTCACTATCAACTGGATTCGGAAAGAGGTGCTTGCTGGTCGGCGGCTTATGAAGGAATATGTGTTGACGAGTTGTTTCCGGAAGTAAAATATGAATACCTGAATGACAGAGAAATGATACAAGCAATGTTTGAACTTACTGATTACAATGCTCCGGAAATAAGTATTACAAAAATAAATAAACTTATCGTTATTGAGAGTTCCGAAGAACTCTGGAACGACTATCCGATAATTGCATATCAAAATGCGGCCGGTTTTTACTATATTATTCCCAGAGAGAGCATTATAAGAGAACGCGGGCTTACATGGATAGTTGATGTTGCAGAACTAAACATAGAGAGAATTAGAGCTGCAGCAATTGACAAATCTTATAATACCGGATTCTCATCGATTATCTTAAAAGAAACATGTGGTTCAATGAATGATGATCCCATAATTGATGTCACTGATCTTATTTATCTTGTTGAGTACATGTATGTACAGGGGCCTGCGCCGGCTCCTGACGTATGTGTTGCTGATGTAGATGGGACGGGGGGAGTTGATTTGTCTGATCTTGTATACTTAACCAATTACTTCTTCAATGCTGGACCAGCCCCGGGGGGAAATTGTTGTGATTAAGAATGACTTTTCCCCTTGAGTTGTACTGGACCGACTCCGGCTTTGTGACTGAGGGGCAACTCAGAGAATCTAAAAAAAAGTCCTTTTTTTCTACAAGTCAATTTCCTCGGGGCTATTACTCTGTTGATAGAAGATGTTGCTGTTGAAGTAAACGAGAGAGGGGAACGGCACGCACATCTCGCAGGGCAGAACCGCTTCAGGTTCTGCCCTTTATTTTTGGGGGAACCGCTGAAGGGTTACGTTCCTGCTGAGCGGTGGTTGGTTCCCTGACGCTTTTATCTATCTTGTTGAATTCTGTTTGACCTCATATCATAATGGATTTGATCCGAGATCCACTTCTACTTCGTGTCATGCTGAACTTGATTCAGCATCCAGGAAACAAAAGTTCGTGGATTCCGGGTCAGGCCCGGAATGACGTTATGATGGACAACGCGTAAAAGGAGTATATTCTTATCCCCTGACAAAGAATAAGGGCAGAATCTGCTAACACGGGACCGGGGGAGGGCCGCCGTTGAACATGTAGTCGGCCAGGTAAACCAGGTCGGCGATATCCAGAAGGCCGCTTCCATCAACATCGGCCTCAGCCGATACCGGAGGCGGCGGGCCGGAATTGAACATGTAATCCGCGAGATAAACCAAATCGGCAATGTCTATATTGTCACTGAGATCACCGTCGACATTACCGCGAATACCGGTGCAGAAATCTATTGTTTCACAGGCATCGCCCTGGCCGTCAAGATCGGCATCCTCTTGTCCGGGGTTGTATACATACGGGCAGTTATCGACCAAACCGCAAATACCGTCTCCGTCGTCATCGTTGATCGGATCACCCGGGCAGAGATCACAAACATCGCCGACGCCGTCCGAGTCGGAATCCGCCTGTGAGGTGTTGAAATCGTTGGGACAGTTGTCGCACAGGTCGCCGACATTGTCGGCGTCGGAGTCATTCTGCAACGGGTTGGCGTCATACGGGCAGTTATCACAGGCGTCACCATAGGTGTCATTATCCGTGTCGGTCTGGGTGGGGTTGGCAATGAGCGGGCAGTTGTCGTCAGTGTCGCAATAGCCGTCGTTGTCCGTGTCATCACAACAACTGCTCGACACGGTTTCGCCATGCACCCAGATGAACGGATAGCCGGGTACATTCACCCAGAACGCATACCAGCTTTGCCAGATGCCTGAAGCCGGGTGAAAATAAAAGACATCACAGGTATCGACAATAGAACTGACATCGTACATAATCGAGGGGTATGGCCCCGGTCCGATACCCGGATATTCGATCCCCACATAAACGGGCGAATTTACACAAACCGGTGTCGGAAAAGTGACCGTGCCTGTATTGGGGAAATTGAAAACGGCGGAGTCGATCATAACCTGGTAACGATATAGCTCCGGTCCGGGACCGACACAAGTCGGGTTGTTCGAGAATCCCTGATAGATTACAATATCAACGGTAAGCGGCCACTGGTAGTTGCGGGGATCTATGATGTCCGGCGGATCGAGAAAACCAAGCGAAACAGCGTTGACAGCAAACGGATAGGTGGGTGTTCCGCAATCGGACGGATCGAAATACGTAACCGTGCGATGACCGCTGTCATAGCCGTGGCTGTAGCCGAGTATGGTGTCATTCACCCAATGATGCCAGATCGAACAGGTATCCTGAGCTTCGGCCAGGGCCGGAGAGATAATAAGTTCATCGCGGTGTATAATCTGAACTTCATTGCTTTGATCAAATGCAATAACTGTCAGCGAAAGCAAAACAAGACTCAGGGTGGTGAGGATAAGAGCTTTGTTCATGACACTTTTTCTCCTGAACACGGATACTGAATGCGATTGTATCCGAAGTAAGATGACAATGGTGTATGACTACGAGTCAAATACTATTACTTGGCAAAACTCTTGTCAATTGGTTTTTTCCAATGTCAACCCAGGTTATATTTATATGGAACACCAAGCGTTAAAAATTATTGTCTTTCGGGATAGTTATAGTTATGTGTGGCGGAACACTAAAATATGCATCACTAATATCACTGGTAACAGGAGAAGCTTCAGATGTAATTTTGATGTAGTAGAATTGTGAAGCTGGTAAGGTCGGAGGAATCAGCCACGACCAGGTTTTCAGGTTTACATTAATACCGCTGGCCAGGGTCTGTATGAAAATCTCACCTGGGTCTCTGTATAGTTCGATGGTGATATCACCAATATCTGTAGGATTAACGGTATTCCAGGTTATATTATAGGTGTTGCCGACAGACCATACTTCACCACCATTCGGAGCAGTAAGAATAACACCAGAGATTGAAAAGCTTTCCCCTATAAAACTACCTGTTAATTCTCCTGCTTTTTTGAGTCTAATACGGGCCTGATCAGTAGGTGGCGGTGGGATTGGTGACCACACCCAACCCCCATGCACACAGGAGGCCAATCTGATCCAGGGTCCCTGATTGCTATATTTGTAGTCAATATCTATACAATCTCCGACAAGAGAACCGATTTCAACCCAATCAATACTAGTTGTGGTTCCCTGAAGCAAATTCCCCGCCGTCGGATGAATCAATACAAGACCTGAGAAGGTCATTGCGTCACTTGTAGCGTATACAGAGTCGGTATCACTATGCAGACGGAAAGTTACATTTGAGCAGGCGGAGTTTGACGGAACTAACCAAAGATAAGGACTTCCCCCTCCCCAGTTATTTATAATTAGACTGGAATCACTTTGAAAACCATCTCGGGACCAATAGATAGAGATGTTGCCGAAATCGCCATTTACAGTCCACTCTATATTGTGAGATGTACCGACCAGCCATTCATCTCCTGCATGTGGAGCATTTATTATTATTTGAGGAAAGTTGGAATCACATGGCAACGGTGGAGGGCTGTTTTTGAACATGTAGTCAATTAAGTAGACCAGGTCTGCTATATCTGCAATAGAGAGTCCATCATCGTTTACGTCTGCCTCGCTAGGGCAAGGCGGAAGAGGACCGTCTTGATATAGATAATTGATTAGATAAACCAGGTCTGATATGTCTGTTGCCCCATCATGGTTGATATCGCCGGTAGTATTGCAACAGCATGCATCACCTTCACCGTCACCGTCAGTGTCGGACTGGTCAGGATTATATACATCAGGGCAGTTGTCTGCATGGTCTGGTATGCCGTCACCATCCACATCACCGGTGGCTACTTCGTTTACCCAAAGCGCGTCAATCAGCTTACGCCAGAGCTGGGTCCCGGTCGCGCCGTCAATGGCATAGACGTAATCATCGAAACATCCGGCGGCAACATCCGGATACTGGTCCCCGTTGAAATCACCGACGGCCACGGACTGAACAGTGGCCCCGACCGGGAATGTCCACAACGCCGTGCCGGTAGATCCATCGATGGCGTGAATATACCCATCCGGTGTATTGGTGGAATGATATGATGCCCCGGCTATTACATCCATCGTTCCGTCATCGTTCAAGTCTCCAATGGTCATGGAGCGGACACCATCCTGAAGCCAGTAGATCCACAGGGTGTCGGCTGTCTTGCCGTCAATGGCAACAACCTGATGTGGGTAGCCGTAATAATCGGAGGAATACTCGCCGCCGATCACATCCTTGGTGCCATCGCCGTTGAGATCGGCTGTCTCGATATATTTGGTCGGCCACTCGCCGTCGAAAGTCCAAAACGGCTCGCCGGTAATGTCCTGACCGACAGCAGGATTTGTTACGCCCCAAAGCAATAAAAAAGCGGGAAGCCACCAGCCCATCTTACCAATTGCCTGGTAGATCATAATACTCTCTCCTTAAATTATTACCTGTAGAACCTGTTACGTAGAAATATAGTGACATGAATCCATTATGCCAAGCTATTTTGGCTTTTAGAACATAACTGCCGGCATCAAGCACCGGCCGGCAACCAGGTATGGGGATACTTTTCTTCCCGATTCTGAATCTGTCGTACTGTAAGAACCCGGCAAACATAACAACCGATTATGGTCACAATCCGGGTTAAGGTTCTGCAGGATTCGCTTGTCCAATCAAGTATTTTGTCTTACCTTCTCCGCCGATTCGGATACGAACGGTGCAAATTGTTTGAAGGTGACAGGAAACATAGTCTGGAAACCAACTACGAAATTTCAAAGCAGCGCGTCGGTTACAAGCCGCGTCGAGACACTCTCCCGTCGGATTACTCTGCTCTCGGCTTTAAGTGCGGGCTGGAAATACACCAGCAGCTTATGACTGAACGCAAGCTGTTCTGTCGCTGTCCGGCCGGTTTGTACAATGACAAGACCGACTACGACGCGGAAGTGGTCAGGCATATGCGACCGACCCTGTCCGAGCTGGGTGAGTACGACGGCACCGCCTTGATGGAGTTCCGCACCCGCAAGACCATTGTTTACCGTCTTAAAAACCGGACCGCCTGCACCTACGAAGTAGATGATACGCCGCCGTTCAAAATCGACCGGCAAGCCCTGGAAATTGCGCTAAGAATCGCCCTGATGCTCAAGACCAATATCGTCGGTGAGTTGCATATTACGCGTAAGCAGTATCTTGACGGGAGCATCCCGACCGGTTTTCAGCGAACCGGCATTATCGGAATCGAGGGGGAGATTCCGCTGTCGAACAGGAAAGTCCGGATTATCCAGATCAGTCTCGAAGAAGATTCCTGCCGTGAGGTCTCCGATATCGGGCACATGCGCACCTACATCACCGATCGGCTCGGTATGCCTTTGATAGAAACCGTAACCTATCCTGACATGACCACTCCTGATGAAGCGGCCGAGGCGGGATACTACCTTCGTTATCTTGCTCGCAGTTCCGGCCAGGTCCGTTCCGGAATCGGTGCGGCCCGTCAGGATGTCAATGTCAGTATTACCGGCGGCACCCGAATTGAGATCAAGGGTGTTGCTCATATCGCATGGATCCCGGAACTGACACACAATGAGGCATTCCGCCAGAAAGCGCTTCTGGAAATCGCCGAGCAACTCAACCTGAATCTCGATGTTGCCCGGTGGAAACTTATTCACAAGAATGTTCCGCCGCGCCTGCTCAGCGGCTTTTATTCCATGATGCCTGACCTGCCAGCGAGTCACCGGTTGATTGCGGTTAATCTTCCCGGTTTCAAAAATATCCTTTCCTTCTTTACACAGCCGCGGAGAGTCTTCGCCGATGAGCTGAGCGACCGCCTCAAGGTTATCGCCTGCCTTGAAAAGCCTAATATTCTTGTCTCCGAACATTGTCGTGATGAACTGGTTCTGTCCGAAACCGATCTGGACAGTCTGCGTGAGCTTTTGAAATCACGCGACAATGACGCGCAGGTTCTTATTTGGGGCCACGAGGATGATATCCCCACGGCGATTGAGACTATCGACGAGCGCTGCCGCATGGCCTTTGAGGGGGTGCCCAATGAAACCCGCAAGGGTTTGCCGGACGGCACCACGATTTTTGAGCGTGTTCTTCCGGGGGCTGATCGCATGTACCCGGATACCGACAGCGCGCCGATACCCATCGAAGATGACCTGATTGAGAAACTTCAACAGGATCTGCCGCCTGAGATTTGTGATCGTTTCGAGCAGCTCCGTGAGTGGGATGTGCCCGAGGATACTTATGAATACCTGCTGAGCAAGAACCTTGTGCCGGTCATCGAACGTATCAGCGGTGAGTGTGGTTTAACGCCTCGTTTCGTCGGATGTTTTCTCGGTCATACGCTGAAAAGACTCGAAGGGTGCAAGCCATGGACACCCGGCTTCAGTTACTCCAAGATATACGGACTTGCCAGATTCGTGGCTGATCTTGGACTGGACAATGCAATCCTGAAAGAAATGCTGCCGGTTGTGTACGAGCATCCCAACATTGTATTCGATTCGGTTCTTACCACGATTGGATACAGCAAGATTTCTCGTGAGCAGATTCTCAGCCATGTCCCGATTCTCAGGCAGAAGTTCAACGATGTCTGTACAAGTAAGAACCCGAACGCCTGCACCGACTGGATCATGGGCAACCTTCGAAAAATGGCCCTCGGCAATATCTGTCTGGCCGAATTGCGTGCTGCTATCGACAAGGGGGTGGACGGTGACTGATCTGTTCAAAGGATACAAAGGGGCAGCGTTGTCATCTCTTAAATCTTACAATGTGCGTGTCTGGAGTGAAGCGCTGATCAAAACTACCCGTGGTGACTTCAATGGTATCATTCTGCCGCGCTCGGAAAATGACGATGACCGACACATCGTTCTCAAACTGCCTACCGGCTACAATGTCGGCATCGATGTTGACACGATTACCGATATGACCGAGCATGGCTACAAGGAAGCTCACTATAAAATACCTGAAAAGGAGTTCCCGACTTCACCCGACAAGCCAAATGTAAAGTTGTTTGGAACCGGCGGCACAATCGCCTCACGTCTTGACTACCGCACCGGCGCCGTCATTCCCGCTTTCTCGCCGGGTGAGCTGTACTGAGCAGTGCCGGAACTGGCCGATGTGTGCAACCTGGCTACTGAGAAGTTGTTCGCTGTCTTCAGTGAGAACATGGGACCGAGACAGTATATCGAACTGGCCAAAGCAATCGGCAAAGAAATAAAGAACGGTATCGACGGCATTGTCATCGGTCACGGTACCGACACCATGCACCACACCGCCGGAGCGCTGGCTTTTATGATCCAGAACCCGCCGGTGCCGATCGTGTTGGTCGGGTCCCAGCGTTCCTCTGACCGTCCCTCTTCCGATGCCGCTCTTAATCTGATTCACGCCACAACGGCCGCGGCCACGTCTGATATTGCCGAGGTCATGGTCTGTATGTTCGGACCGACTTCGGACGAATACGGCCTGCTTCATCGGGGCACCCGGGTTCGTAAAATGCACTCATCGTATCGTTCGACTTTTCGTACGATAGGAGATATCCCTCTGGCCATGATCGAACGGGATCGGATTACACCGCTCACCGATGCGTACAATCGCCGCCGCACCGACCGTGAGGTTAAGATTACCCCGTTTTTTGAAGAACGGGTGGCGATGGTCTATTATTATCCGAATATGCAGCCGGATATTATCGATTCGCTGGTGGATAATGGTTATCGGGGTATTGTCATCGCCGGTACCGGCCTCGGTCATGTCAACAAACCGGTCTATCCGGCCATCGAACGTGCCACCAAAAAAGGAGTGGCGATTTACATGACTGTTCAGACTCTCTGGGGGTATGTGCACATGTTCGTATACGACACCGGGCGCGACCTGATGGCCAGGGGAATTGTTCCGGCTGAGAATATGCTCCCTGAAGTCGCCTATGTGAAACTTGGCTGGGCACTCGGTCAGACTGATGACCTCGACGAAGTCAGAAGAATCATGCTCACTCCTATCGCGTCTGAAATTACGGAGCGTGAGCCTTACAACGGCTATCTGATCTACCAGGGCGGTGTTCCGGAAGTGGAAGCATTCCTGAAAAAAGTACACAAGTAATAATCTCCGGTCATGTAATTCCGGCACTGGTGGGACCTGCCTATCTTCTAATTATCTGAATAGTAAGAGGGGAAACCGACAGGCAGCCTGCCGGCTCAAACATGCCTTGTATTTTGCCGACAAGAGATAACAGGTCGGGGTTTCCATCGGCGAGACGACTTGTCAGGGAGAGGGAGCCTGCCGGGAAGCAACTGAACGGGGAAGAGAGTGAACTATTTCGAAGTAAAAGAGCGGCTGGAAATACTCCTGCGCTTCCGAAAGCTTTATGCTGAGTACCGGGATTTCACCAACCGCTTTTCCAACCCGGCTGCCGCTATTGTAAGAAATAAGATGGAGCCGCTGGCCCTGATGACAGTCGATGCGCTGAAGCGGGTACATCTTGGATCCCTGATGACCCGTACCGCGCCTTCGCAGGGCGGTCGCAAAATCAAAATCAATCTCATCAAGGCGATTTTCCGTGATAACGTTGTACATGACTACAATCTCGACGACAAGGACATCATCAAAGTTCTGGATTCCGGCATTCAGAGATATCGCAGCCTGTTATGGAAACAAAAAATTCAGTTGTTCAATCCGCTTTTCTGGTTTTTACAGTTTACAGCGTTCCTTGCGATGTTTCCGGTTCATATCGCACGGAAGTCAGGCTATGACATCATGCAGAACGAAGAGGCTCCGTTTATCCGACTTTTCGTCTTTTGCTTCCAGGTTGTCTGTTTTTATGCCTTGTTCAAGTCGATCGGTCTGATCGACTGGTTCATTGTCGCCCTGACTCTTTAGATAGATTCACAAGCCGGAAACTACACGAAAAACCGCCCGCGACAGATGCCGGAGCGGTTGTTTGTTTAAGATAAGACAAATCTACCAGCACGTAACCGGTGGATAGCCGCCGGTGAACATGTAGTCAACAAGGTAAATCAAATCCGAAATGTCCAGTGTGGATGAAGCATTGACATCGGCTGCTTGCGGGCAGGTTAGTTCAGGGCCGTTTGAGAACATGTGATCAACAAGGTAAATCAAGTCACTGATGGTGATTTGATTATCAGGGTCCTGATCAATGTTGCCACGGATTCCGGTGCAGCAGCTTACAACTTCGATCGATGCTTCTGCCGCCTCCGGTTGATAATCAAGGAATCGGCTATAATACATCGGCAGGTTGGAGTCATATCCGTCGAGGGCGATAGGCACAACGCTGCCCGGGATAGAGCTGCCTTCGACTGTGAAATAGAGTTTAAGGACAGGACCTTCGCCAACCGGCAGATCGGGCTGACTTTGCTGAGTACTGGTCTGAAGCCTGAAAGTCATGCGGTGATTGGCCGGGCTGTAATGTGTCTGCTCGACATAGTCGAAATATTCAGTCCGACACCCTGCAGTTGAAAACGAATCATAAGTCAGGGCAACCCCGCCTGCGTATTCAACAGGAATCCGGAGTTCCCGAAGCGGCGCTGAATTACTTATACTGATTACCAGTTCGGCGGTTGAATCCGGCGCGCCGCCGTTGCTGGATGCGGTTATCGTGTCCGCTATGGCAATCACCAACTGGGGACGGACTAAAGAATTGGTGTCGGGCCCGCAGATAACATCCAGGGATACATCGTAGCAGCCCGGCTCGCTGTAAGTATGAACCGAGTTCTGACTGCTGGATTTGGTGCCGTCACCGAAGTCGTAAATCCATTCATCAACCTGCAGGTCGGAACTGCCGGTGAACTGAACAGTAAACGGCGCCCAGCCGATCGTTGTGTCCACCGTGAACATGACCGACCTGTCCGGAATAATGCGGGTCAGCATCATTTGATCACCAGCACTGCAGCCCTCCCAGTTACAGTAAAGATAATCAACCGTGTACCAGGTGTTATGACTCGAGTTCCATCCGTAGTTGAAATGCTGCTGGTTGATGCCGTCGACCACGCGGTAACCGTCGAGGACTATATTGTGTCGCGTGATTCTGTAAGTTATCGGCCTGTTGTTATCAATATCTTCAAAGCAGGCTTCAAACCATTGTTGTGCCGTGATACCCGGCCGGTCGATCTGCACGATGGTATCCCTGCGGTATCTGAACACGTCGGGGAAAACCTCATGCCCGTAGGTTACGTATGTACCGGAGCCGCATCTTCCGAACTGCATCCGGTAGGCCACCGCCACTTCGTAGTTAAGCTCGGCTACGGCGGCCTTTACTTCGTCGGGCGAGCTGCTGGTAGCATAGTCCGGTATGTTTTCCCAGTCGTACTGATCATCAACATAAGCAGTAAGATAACCGCCGGGCGTACTGCCGCCGCAGCTTTCGTCCCCGATCCAGAATTGACGTACCGAATCGACGCCGAAAGGCGGCCATTGATGATGAGCCAGGATCATCGCTGTCGCTGTCGCGACACACCCGACAACACACTGACCGCCGTCACCCATCGGACAGTACATATTGTATGGGTAACCCTGATGCCAGTGCTGAGACATGATCGGGCCGACCGAAACCAGCGTGTCACGCTGTCCCGCCTTGAGCGAATTGTTGAACTCGGCCGGATCGACGGCATAGCGATCCCACTGGGCGCGATACTCACGACCGAAAGCTACTTCGCCGGTTGCGGGCATCGTTGCTGCGATACTGCCGTACTGATACTCGAACGCCCGAACCGCGTCGAGGAGGGTTTCCCGAATCAGGGCGGCCATGCCGTCTTCTTCGGTGATGTCGATACCGTTCTCTTCGGATGTGACCTTCACCGGCGCGAGCTCTTTCAGAACCGGCACTACGATATATCCGGTGGGGTAAATATGGTACAGGTAACCGACCAGAGTGCCTTCTTCAATGATCTCTTCCCGAAACTCGACGCGAGGTGAGAAATCACCTGCCCACGCCCCTTTTT
>JAJRTA010000012.1 GCA_024278515.1 Candidatus Zixiibacteriota bacterium | reverse complement strand
GTCGAACCCTCAAAGGCAATGGTCAGCGCGTCACCGACATTGACCGCCGTGTACAAAGTATCCGTTCCATTGAGAGGATGAGATGAACTGGTCGGCCAGACCAGTGGCGGGGGAATATCGCTGATGTTCAACTCTACAGTGACAACCTGCGGCGAGTTGACGGCGTCATCCGACACGATAGTTATTTCACCTGTGTATGTACCCGGTTGAAAACCGGACGGGTCGACGCCGACATTTATATCACGAGCAGGATTGACAGTGAATAACGAATCAGAAAGAGAGATCCATCCGACGTTGGTCGATAGTTGACAAGAAAGCGAACCACTGCCAGAATTGGATACTGTGATGACCTGAGATGGTGGGGGGGTAGTTTCTCCGAATACCGCATTAAAACTTAACGTTGCGGGAGTGACTTCGATTTGTCCTGAGGTCACAGTCAGTTTCACCGGCACTCTTACCGGAGAATTGTCGGCGTAAGTTCCGGTAACCACCAGCGTGTCATGGTAGACGCCGCCGGGTAAACCTGATTTGTCCACGTTGATGATGACAGTCGAGGGAGCTGTTCCCGAGAGCACGCCGGGCTGAAGCCAGCTTTCGTTCTTGGTCATGGTCCAGTTTAGTACACTGCCGAAGGAATAGCTGATCTGCAGGTTTTGCGAAGCAGGGTTGGGGCCGTTGATTTCCGCGCTGAATTCAAGCGAAGGAGGGGAGACGCTCAGCTCAACGGCGTTACAGCCGATATCGTATGCGCCGATAGTGGCCCCGCAACTGTTGTTGACAGAAGCAACCGGGGAATTGGCGGCCAGCGTGTAATCCCGGTTGTCCGCATCACAGAAAAGCGGATTGACTGAGATGTTGCCGCCCTGCCCCAGATAGGAAGTGATACCGCCTGTCCAGTCTCCGCCGGCGTTACCGTAAATATCGGTGCAGGTAATCTGAACACTGGGGCTGGACAACCAACTGGCCGCAAGACCGGCTCCCTGACCGGAGAAGGCGATCAGACATCGATCAAGAGTGGTCCCTCCGATTAAGTCCGCGTTATAGTAGATGTTGATAGCCCCGCCGGCCGGAGCGGAGTTGTTGACAAAGGTGCAAGCGGTGGCGTCGAAAAACGCGCCGGCGCCTACTGAAATCGCCCCGCCCGCTATGTCGGATATGTTGCCGTCAAATAAGCTTCCGGAGACTGTGAATGATGAGGAATAATTCAGGTAAACCGCTCCTCCACCCTGTCCGCCGGAGCCTGCATTTTGCAGAAAAGTAGAGTTGGTGACGGTGACAGATGAGTTGTAGGCGTATATACCACCCCCGGGATTCAATTGCCCGTTGTTTGAAAAGTTGCACGAATTCACAGTAATAGAGCTGTTACTAACGTATAATCCGTGCGCTTCGTTGTCCTGGAAGGTGCATGATTCAAAAACAGGACCTGTTGAGTTGATTACGCTGATGCCGGTTCCTTCGCCTTCAAATCCTACACTTAATGAGAATGTTGAATTAGTAATGACGGTACTGCTGTCGGAAGCGTACAGACTTACCTCTTTGGATTGATTATTGTAGAGAGTACACCGGTCCATAACGATATTGGCGTTGTTGTCAACGCTTATTCCCCACCAGTTGTTGTTGCGAATAATGCAGTCGGTTATCGTCAGGCGGGAGCCGTTGCGGACAAAGATGCCACCCTCGGAGCAGGTTTCGATAATACAGTTATTGATAGTCGGCCAGGCTCCCTCACACAAGATTGCCCCGCCGCTGCCGGCTCCGCTGGTGCCGTTGCGAATAGTGAAGCCGTCGATAACCGTACCGGCACCGGTGTACATGCCTAAATAAAAGGCCCGGTCGGCGTTCTGGCAGTCTATGATGGTTGAGGCCGGGCCGTTTTCCGATCGGATCTGAATCGACTTGTCGCCGAACCCGCTCAGGTTCCGGTTGTTCGGGCCGGTGTAAGTCCCTGGAGCCACCAGCACTTCCCCGCCCCGGTAGGTCGGGATAGCCGACATGGCCGAGCGAATATCAGGAAACTCCGAGGGCACCCGGTAGGGACCGTCGATAGAGAACTTGTTGGTTACGGACCAGCCGCTCCAGTCTTCGCTCGGTCCCCATGCTCCCGCCCGCCAGTACCAGGTTCCGTTGGCCAGGACCGATGAGTCATAGGAAGTTCCTTCGTACCAGTAGAGTGAGATTTCGGGGCTGTTGAAGCTCGGGTCGTCGTCAACTTCGATATCATAGGCGACTGCGCCGGGAACCGGCTGCCAACTGAATAATGGGAAATGACTCTCGGTGCTCGAACCATCAGCCGGTGATAAAAGTGTGGGAACGGTAAGAGGAGTAAGTTCACCCGATACGATTACACGGGCAAAATCAATGCTGAACGGATCAAAAAACGGAGACTGATTGCTGAACTGCAAGTCAAAAAAGACATCAAGCAACCCGTCAGAGATCAGACTCTTCGGTAAAGCATAAGTAAAAAGGCCGGATCCCCATGCGCCCTGGGAAGGGATAGTGGCAAATTGCGGTACTTCGACTCCATCAAAGTAGAGACGGGTCGGACCAATGCCGGAGTCGGCCCAGACATTTTGCTGAAGGCCGGAAATGTCGATAGTGACCCACGCCGTGTCTATCGTTACGAACATTGCAGGATCGAACTGGAATCGCAGAGTGAAATCGTTCTGGCCGAACGACTGGTAGTCGGTATGTCTGGCATAGGGATCATTAAGTTCAGAGCTGCTTCTGTTATCGAACAGCCAGTTGTACTGGTTGTTCGATGGAGGCAAAGTTGCACCGTCGGCGACATAATAACCGTAGCCGTAATTGTCGCCTATCTGAATCCAGAGATTGTATTTAGCCGCCGCCAGATGGTGGAACTCAATTTTATTCTCCCGAATGACATTTCCATTTTCACCTGTACCTATGAAGTTGGATTCAATGGTTTGGTCTGTCACGGGACTCATAAAGCCTGAGCCGGCAATTTCAGAGGGATGATCAACAGCCGAGACCGTTTGTCCGACTACTGCAATAATTGAAACGACAACAAGCATAGTCACGACAACATGCCCTGACGCTCTTCTAAGGCATTGTGTATTCATTATTTAGAACCCTTGTTGGGGTGATGGAGACTCTACATCATTTTTTAACAAACTAACAGGTTTCACGTAACTGTCAATATCATTGTTTGAACAATTTATACTACTTTTACCGGCAGAGCTTCAACTCTTTCCCGGCAGGATATAAGAGCAACGTACCTGAGAGTCTGCAATCCACAAAAAAACACCCCGCATGTTCGCCGGGGTGTTGGACTTACAGAGATTTTATTGTTTTGTCAGTTCAGTAAAATCACTACATCTTCAACCGTCCGGGCCTCGAATGATTCCCCTCGCTTTATTTCACCCTCGGTTCCTTTTTTGAACAGGCCGCCGATATACAGACAGGCCTTCTTTTTTGAAATCCCTTCGGCTGAGATTTTATCGACAGACTCGATTTTGACTGCTTTGCCGGACTCGGTCTTCGGGTTGCCTTCATCCAGTTCGACCAATTCGACTTCTATCGCGCCCGGCTTGCCCCCTTTGGCCGCCGGTGTGACCGACACCACGCGGGCTTTGCCCTTTGTCCCGGCCGCAATGACTTCAATACCGCCATATTTGACCGGCTCCCTGACCGATATCGGTATCATCTCGTTGGGGCGGGCATATTTTGAGCTGACATCGATATCAAAAGAGATTACAAGCTTGAATCCTTTCGGCAACAGCACATCATTGGCATAAACCGCCGAAGCAATAATAACAACTGTACACAGACTGAGTATAACAGTCGATACTAAAGAAAACCTCCGTCTCATATTACTCTCCTTGTTTTGTTCTTTTCTTAATATGAAGAGCCTAAAACTCCGGCAGGAGATCGCGAGGGTCCTCATCTTCAAAAGTGAATTCCACCGTTACACCACTGATCGTAATAGGTTCGGTGAGTTTGAAAATAGCTGTTTTCCCCTTGAGTGTTTGCAGTCCTTTGTACGGTTCACCCCAGCTTTCTTCACCGCCGTTCTTGTCATGAGTTTTCGTGTGCAATGCGATCTCGATTACATCTCCTGCTTTCCAATACAGGCTGGCCGTTTTGCCCACCCGAAGCTGTTCGCCGACAGGCCATTCGTTGGGCAGTACGCGTATGTGGACATGATGTCCTTCGCATCCGGTCACTGTGACATTGTAGATTCGAGGTTTGTTGAACAGCTTGACCTTTTTCAGAAACTTTTGCACTGCTTCGACATCCGAGGCCCGATCGGGATCACCTTTCAACGCGCCCAGGAAGCCACGTAGTTTACGGGGCGCTTCAACCAGCAAAAGTTGCGGATCTTTGCTTCCTCTCAGACGTTTTACGAATTCATCATACTCCGTAAACTTTTCTTTAACCTGCACTGTCCGCTTCTGCTGTTGTACCCGTGAATCGATAACAGCCTGCATGGCCGTGCCCAGTTCCATTACTTCGGGAGGCGGCTTCGGTGACTGAGTTTTATGAAGTTCAAGCTGCTGTTGCAACGGTTGCCATGCTTCAGGCGAATCCCGATTGACTAACGCCTCTTTCCAGTAACGCCAGAGTTTCATCGCCTCAGAAGCAAGATTGTAAAGTTGCGGATCAAGTTCCGGGTTATCATAACCGGACACGGAAGTTTCCAGTGCGGTAATCGACTCTACTTCGATCAAAGAATCACCTTCCGGACGAACTTTCGGCCATCGTGCCTGATCGTTTACAATTTTAGTCATCTCGCCGACTCTGCGGGCCAGTCTTGTCCGTTCATCTTTGGTGCTGGCGGAACGATAGAACTGTTTCAATTCCTGACCGGGGGCTCGAAACTCCGTAAAAATCTGTTTGACGAAAAAGCCGTTGGAAAAACTCTCGTAACGGTCTCCCATCTCTCGCACGACCGTAGTCGGTATTTGTGATATCGTCTGTTTGTCCCGCCAGGCATCGGTTTCGGCTGACCTGATCCTGTTCAGTGTCCCCTGAAACAAATACAAATGCGGCGCCGACCAAACCACCATAAATATCAGACTCAGCATCATCGCCCAGCGGGCAACCTTGCGGAAAGCATTGAGCTTGCGGTGTCGCATTATGGTTTTGAGCAGCCAGTAGAAAGGCTCACGGACTCCGACCGGGGCCATCTTGTCGGGCGGTTTGTAAAGCGAGCGTCCGACATCAGTTCCGATTTTGATCGGCGGATTACCGGTGGACGAAGTAAAGAAAATCTGGAAGTCGAGCGTTTTGCCGACAATCAGTTTCAGTAAGTCTTTGAGTTTTACCAGCACCTCGCGGACAGAACCGGCCCATTCCGGATTTGAGGCGATATTGTGGGAGCTGAGTATCTGCTCAAGGAATATCTCATAATCCTCGGCCAGCATCGGTTCCTGATCAGCCCGGACCAGAACGGTCTGATTCTCGCCCGTGAAACCGGGCAGAACATCGGCTTTGGTGACAACCAGAGCGACCGGAACAGGTGGTCTTTTACCGCCTGGGGCCAGGGCTTCGAGCATATTGACAAATGACGCCACATGCGCCTGGCATTGCAGTTCGGCTTTCAGGACCTTGGGGTCGAAGAAAAACAGGATGCCCTGGCAGCCCTGCATGAAGTCTTTGACCTTGTCGGCCAGCTCATGGCGATCCTGGATCGAGACCGCTTTGCCGTTGTAGTCATACGTCACCACCGGGATGCTTTTGGAACGATCCACGACGGCATTAAATAGAAGCAGCTTGTCGTTGGGGGTGTTCGGCGGAAACTTTTTGTCTTCACGAAGATCGACCATTGTCCCGGCGGAATCCGATGTGCCCAGTCCCCAGATAGCTCTGTAATTGGCTAAAAATTCCCCGGCCGTGGGATTGTCGGTTACCGAAAGGCCGAGTTCCTTTGAAACCTTGCAGTCTTCGTTGAGGACGGTGAAATAAACAGTCTTGCCGGAGTTTGCATGACCGAAAACGCCGATTCGCATTCCCGAAGGCCAGTCGAAATCTGAAACCACCGCACCGGCACTGCCTTTGGGGACATGTTTGGCGCCTTTCTTGAACAGCTTGAGTATTTTTCCCGGTTTCATTTTTTTGACTTACCCTGGGTTCTATTTTTTTAATTCCTGAATGTGTTCTTTCATGTTCTTCAGTTTATCCGCGCGGTAGTTTTTCCATCCGATGTGGGTGTAAATCGCGGCGCAGATGAACAGGATTACTATCAAGGTATAGAACACATAAGCTGAGTTGCGCTGGGAAAGAGACAACCGAAAATATCGGGAGCTTGAGAACACTCCCTTGAGCCTGGCTCCGATACCGGAAAAAGCAGCTTTCACTTTGGCCCAGAAACCGGCCGACTTGACATAGTAATCCCACTGCTTCAACAGATAATCATGAAGGAGGCTCCGCGCGGCCAGCTTGGCGAACCCCTCGACCCGACTGAGGTGAAACTCCAGTCCGGACCTGTCGTGCATCAGGGAAGAGCCGAGTTGTTTTCTCCGCCGGGCCAGTTGCAGGAATTTCAACGGATCGGACAGACCGCTGAATGTCTCCGGGCTGATTGAAGTGTCGAGCGGTTTCCCGTAGATGTTCATGTAGCGCGCCATTTCATCGAGGAAAAACCCGCAGAGAGGAAGATTGTTGTTAAGAGCCCCTTCTCTGAACAGCAACGGTGTAAGATGGTTCTCGATAAACGGCACATCCTGTTTCACGGCGCGCAGACCCCGTACGTAGCTGTAGGCGCGGTTGGACTGGCCGTCGATATCGGCTTCCGCTTCAAAGAACGAAATCAGCACCTGCACGGTAATCTGGCGGAGGTCGGAACTGGTAAGGGGGGATTGTTTAATTTTCTCGAGGAAAAACTGATCCAGTTCGACAGCCTGATCACGCTGTTGCCGCAACGCCTGGAATACAGCCCCGATCCCGTTGTATGTCTGCAGGAATGCTTCCGTGGCGAACTGCTGGGGATTGGATTCGAAATTATCCAGGTATCGGAACAGGTCTTCAACATAAGATTTGACAGCAAGTCTGTTATCCATTGAAACTGCCTATACAGAGTATACAATCAGGTCCATACGGGAAAGGTTGGACAGCCTGGACTGGTCATCCGCTCCTCTGAAAATCAAAGTCAACTGGTTCACGGAATCTGTTTTTACCATGTCCTGAGGGTGCAGCGCTACTTTGTTGCCGTAAGTATTCACATCTATCTCAACCGGGTCGGTTTCACCCAGCCCGCGGGCTTCGTTCAGGCCGAGCCGTACCTGCATACTCATCCATCGGGCGGAATCAAACAAATCTTTGTTCAACAATATTACCGTATCGGTCATCGGGCGGGATTCGGTTATATCAATAAGTAAATATATTAGTTCCCCCACCTGTTCGGTGCGGTTGCCGCCGTACTCGACGACCCGATAGGTCTGACCGTGGTAGGTCAGGGTGTCGGTCGCCACCGCCTGAGCGCCGAGTTGTTCTTTTTTTACCTGGGCGAGGAAACCGAAAATACCTCTCACCTGTTCGAGTATTTCATCTATCGATCGTATATGCCCGCCAAGGTCGTTGTGGTTGTAATCGGACAGCAGGAAAGAATCGACCATCGACATGAACCGTCCGACATCAGAGGACATCTCTTTGACAAAGAAACGCTCGTTCAGGAAATCCTTCAACCCGGGGTGGAGATTCAAAAGTGTCGTTAACGAACGAAACAGTTTCTTGAAAAAGATTACCAGGGTGATCGGGTGTCCGGCGTTCTTGCCGACGATGTAATCATCCAGGGTCGAACTGAGGTGATAAGCGAACTGATAAATTATATTTTTAAACGCTTCCTGCAGGTCGGTTTTTTCACCCGACAATGCACCGCCTGAACCGACCGCGAGGTACGCCCGCGAAGACAGTGAGAGAAGATTCTCCAGTCTGTTCCGGTAGTCGAGCGCT
>JAJRTA010000185.1 GCA_024278515.1 Candidatus Zixiibacteriota bacterium | reverse complement strand
GCACTTTGTTTCTGCAAAAACCTTACCGGGCCGACCAGTTGACCGACCTGGTCAATAGTATACTGGTTAATGTCTGACCGGTCCGACCGAATATTGTTCCGGCTTCATAATCAAGATCAAGCCCAAATTCTGCTTTAACCTGCCGACCGAATTGCCTATTATCCCGTCGTTGATCTGAAACTTTCAGGATGGGATAATATGATCAAACGGTATAAAACAAACTGTATACAACTCGCCTGCCTGGTGCTGTTGCTGTGTGCTACAGCCTTACCAGCGCAGAAGAAAACAATAAGACTGGCTTTTTTCGAAGGAGGGCGATGTCTCAGCCATGATATTCTGCGTGACGAGTTCTCTCACCAGTTGGAAGTATTAACCCCGGACAGCATTGAGTTCGTCCCTGTTCCTCAGGGTTACATGTCGGCTGACTGGAAACGGGACAGTTGCCGGATACTGGCTGAAGCTCTGGTGAAACTTGAGTCCGTGGATATGGTCGTAACCATGGGGCCGTGGGTGGTCGAGGATTTGCTGGCTGTCGGCTGCTCCAAACCGATTATCGCTATGCATCGGGTGGATCCGTACGGGGAAGGTCTGCTTGACAAATCCGGTCGACCGGTTGTTGAAAATCTGACCGTGCATCAACGACCCAATCAGATAGCCCGCGATATTGATGCCCTGACTGATTTGGTCCGGCTCAGCAAACTGGGGGTGCTTTTCTTCCCGACCGATTCCGGCCGGGAGCGAATAATTTCCACCCTTGAAAGCTTAGGCGGTCGTTATGGATTCGAGATCGTATCGGCGGAGGCTTATGACAACAACGGGACTTACGCTTTTTTCAAAGCATTTTCGCAACTTGCCCGCAAAGTCGATGCGGTCTATGTCCTTCCCATGTGGAATATGGACGGGATAAAAATCCGCGAGTTTTTCAAACAAACCGAACGTGAAAAAATGCCCACCATGACCTGGGAAGGTGCTTACCTGGTTCAGCGGGGAGCGCTGGCTTCCAACAGCGGCTATTCAGTAATTCCCGAAGCGCGATTTGCCGCGACCAAAGTGATCAAAATAGCTCAGGGAGCCAATCCGGCCGATCTGCCGGTCCTGTTCGATATTCCCACCGGTTTATCGATTAATGAAAAGACCGCCCGGACATGCGGGGTTGACATTCCGGTCACGCTCAGACGTGAAATCCGGCTGATAAAAGCCGCTCCGCCGGAGGACAGCCGATTACTCAACGTGGTAGAGGCGATTCAGACAGCGATCGACGCCAACCCGACTTACTCGGCCCGCGCGGCGGCTTTTGATGCCGCTTCGGAAAGTGTCCGGATAGCCAAAACCGATTTTATGCCTAAATTCACGGCCCACTTTTCGGCAACGCTCACCGATGAGTCCGGCGGTCCCGCTGATGACGAGTATGTGACCTCGATCGGTTTGAATCAGACGCTTTTCTCTCTTGAGACCATCCGCGCGATAAGGGCGGCTTCCCGACAAAGCGAAATCTCAAAGCATGACCTTCGCAAATCACAACTTGACCTCGAACTCGCGGTCGGCCTGGCCTGCGCCGATTACCGGCAGGCGCAGGAATCGCTCGTATTGTACGAGGAAGCTCGCAACCAGGTCAGCCGTTTCCTGGAACTGGCCCATACAAGGCAGCAAACCGAGAATGGTGCCGACCTTGATGTGACACGATGGGATCAGGAGCGCTATAAGGCTTCGATACAAGTCTCCCGGGCCGAGAACAGGATCAGGGCAGCCGGCGTGATTTTGAACGCGCTTTTGAATTACCCCGGACATTCTGAATTTGTGCTGGATTCCGCCGCTTTTTCCGAGGCTTCGGTGGTGCGTGATTATAAAAAACTGTTCCCTCGGTATGCTTCAGGCAAGGTCCAGACCAGACTGGCCGACCGGTTGGTTGATGAAGCTTTACGATCAAACCCGGCTGTGGAAATGCAACGAGCTCGAGTTGCTTTGCAGGAGAGTCTGCTTTCGGTCAACCGGGCCCGTTTCTACCCATCGCTCGAATTGAACGCATCATATAACTATCGGCATGATGATTCTCTCTCAGTTTTCCGGACTCCGGAGTATTTTGACGGATGGTATGCGCGGGCCGAGATCAAACTGCCGCTGTTTCTCGGCGGGGAACGGTCCCGGGAACAAAACCGGCTCAAGGCCACTCTTAACCGTCAGGAGTACCTTCACGATGAGACCGTGTTGGCCACGATGAAGGAGGTTTTACAGCACTATGATGCCCTGATGGCTACGGCAGCCGACCTGCCGGGCTATGCTCGGGCCGCCGATTTGTCGCTCAGGCAGTTGGAATCTGTGATCAGCGAGTATGAGGCCGGGCGAAGTTCGCTGGTCGAGGTCCTGGAAGCAAAACGAAACAGCCTTGATACACGCCTGGAGTCGATCGAGGCTCGATACCGGTTTTATCGTACCCTGGCCCGACTCAATCATGCACTGGGCTGGTCGGCGTATGAGGCCAACCAGTCGCCGGAAAACCGGTTCTTCGACGGGCTTTCAAAAATAGATTTGAGCGAATAGCTTTTGTACCGGTCCGCAGAGGTTATTGGTAAACTCTGCTTACGTTGTGTGGTAGCTTAAAAACGAGTGACCCGGGAACTGTGACTTGCTGAGCTTGGGGTTCTGATGCCTGCGACAGGTTGTCTTGCCGGCCCTGATCCGACACCCACTCCTGCTTCGTGTCATGCTGAACCTGATTCAGCATCAGGAAAACAAATGTACATGGATTCCGGGGCAGGCCCGGAATAACAAGGCGATGAGAGGATTCCCGAGCTAATAGATGTCTTTGTCCACATTTTTCAATTTATCGTCAGTTTATGGGATTGTTCCCCCTGTTCCGTTCATGTTTCGCTGATGCAAGCCTTGGTCCGTATATCCCTCCGGGTGATCATTATGGTCAATTAACAGACATTTGCTCTGGCAGTAAGGTTATCCGATACAATTTCCTGAAGGTTTTAATGTTATCAGGCCGAAAAAACGGACAGACAACCGAAGTATTAACCCGTTGTAAGGAGTGCCAAAATGCGCACAATAATAACCTGTCTGTCTTTGATCCTGATACTGGCGGCGGTCAGCAGTGCTGAAGACATAACCACCGAGTTCTACGTGGCGGTCGGTGATTATTTCGACGTTCCCTATGAGAATGTCTGGGATATGTCCGAGTCCGGCATAGCCGATGAAGACCTGACAGTTGTTTACTTTATCGCTGATCGGGCCAAAGTGGATGCAAATGAAGTGGCCAGGGATCGGTTAGTCGGCGGTTCCTGGAGCTCGATTGCGTCATCATACGGTCTCGACGCCAGTTCTTTCTACATGATGGTCGCGGGTCAAATCAACAGCAAGGCGTACGCCTCGGTCTTCGAGAAATATAAAAGCTCGCCGCAGTCGAACTGGAACAAGATTGATCTGACCGATTCCGATATCATTAATCTTGTCAACCTCCGTTTTGTCGGCAGCCATCATGATTACACGGTTTTTGACATTATGGCAATGCGTGATTACGGCAAATCATTTGTCAAGATCAACCATCAGGCCCGTGTAGCCAAGGACAAGATTCTCTGGCAACAACAGATGGCCGAGATAGAAGACAATGAGGATGTCGCAACGGAATCGAAATAGCCCGGTTCCATTTTTTCCTGTTTTTCCACGGAAGTAAATTATATCTGACGGCTGTTCGGAGACAGCCGTCGGATCTGAAGCCATCCAGCAGAATTGGATGGCTTTTTATATTGCAATAAGGCAAAGGCGGACTTCCGGTTTGCCGAAATAATCAATAGTCGAATGAAGACGGGTTTACTACTGGTTGGACCGAAAGCGCGGCCATTGCGCTTGACAATCGTCCCGATCCGGTTATAATCCCGTCAGTAGCGTTCGATGCC
Source organism: Candidatus Zixiibacteriota bacterium (assembly GCA_024278515.1). GTDB lineage: Bacteria > Zixibacteria > MSB-5A5 > GN15 > FEB-12 > JAJRTA01. The sequence goes on along the minus strand of JAJRTA010000185.1, from coordinate 7,431 downwards.
CATAAGCGCTGTATAAAAAAACAGCGAGATGAATATCGCACGAAATGACAACAGAGATGGAGAGATGAGTCTACAGATGAAGCTAATTACCATAATCATTACAGTCATGCTGCTTGCGGCGGCAGTCCACGGCCAGGTCGACGAAGGTTGTGTAACCTCATCCTGCCATGCTGATATCGGGACCAAACAATTCGTTCACGGACCGGTGGGAGCAAAAATCTGCACTGTCTGTCATGTCAGGAAAGCAGGCAAAGACCATGAGTTTGAGTTCTATCTTGAAAAAGAAGAACTCTGCCTGGCCTGTCATGAAACCAAGCGTGATATGATGCTTGAGGACCACTTGCATACGCCGGTGGCCGACGGCAACTGCGTTGGATGTCATGATCCTCATCAGAGTGATTTTCGTTTTACTCTCAAAGGCCAGGCTGCGGACCTCTGCTTTCAGTGCCATAACAGGGAAAAATTCACCGATGAGAACATTCATGGTCCGGTAGCCGAAGGAGACTGCAACCTCTGCCATAATCCTCATGCCTCGCCCAACGAAAATCAGCTTCTCGATCCTCCGGATAAAATCTGTTACAGGTGCCATGCGGAAAAAGTGGAAGAACTTCAGAAGCGCCATGTCCGCCCGCCGGTTGAGGAGAAATGTATCAATTGTCACAACCCCCACGCCGGACCGGAGAAAGCTATGCTGGAGGAGGTCATGCCGGAATTATGTTTCACTTGTCATGGTGAGATAGGTGTTGCGGAAGTGCCCCATCCACCGGTCGCACAGGGACGCTGCGAAGCCTGTCATGATTCGCATTCATCAGATAATCCCAAACTCCTGATGAAACCTGGGACCGATCTTTGTTTTTCCTGCCATACGGAAATGGGCCAGTATGTTTCCGAGCAATCTTATTTGCACGGCCCGGTAAAGCAGGGTGACTGCAACGCCTGCCACAATCCGCACGGAAGTGACTTCAGCCGGATTCTCAGAAAGAACTTCCCCAAGGAGTTCTATATGCCATATAAAACCGAAAATTACGCTCTCTGTTTTGAATGTCACAACAAAACGGTGGCCCTTGATCCGAAAACAACGAAACTCACTGATTTCCGCGATGGTGACCGGAATCTGCATTATCTGCACGTGAACAAGGATCCCAAGGGACGCAGTTGTCGGTCCTGTCACCAGGCTCATGCGACCGATCAGCCCAAACATATCAGACGCTCGGTACCTTTCGGGACCATGGCCTGGGAACTGCCGGTCAACTATACAAAACTTAATGATGGGGGCCGTTGCGAGGTGGGGTGTCATGCCGTGAAGGAATACCATCGCTGATGTTCCACCGGATGTTAAGACCTGCCGGGCTGCTCGTTTTAATGCTGTGTGTCCTGTCGGGCGCCGGACTGGCACAGAGTTCCGAAACCGACAATCACCGCGAACTCAGAAAGCAGGTTCGTAAACTGCTCAAGGTTGCTGCCGCATCTTTCGAAAATGGGCAACTGGATTCGGCAGCGACAATTTTTGATTCCGTTAAGACAATCGAACCCGGGAACCCGGATGCCGCTTATTACCTGGCTCGCATAAGCCTGGCCCGGGGTGACACCGTGGCCTGTATGGAACAGCTTGAACAGGCTGTGATCGATTCGCCGCGTTCGTTCCGGCTCAAGAAGTTTCTGGCCGGAATGTACCTGAGCACGAATCGACCGGACGAAGCGCTGAAGCAGGCCGAGAACGTGCTTAAAATACGCATGAGAGACAGCGAGGCCCTTTATCTCAAGGGTCGCTCACTGCTTATGTCGGGCGATTCAGCCCGGGCCGTGGAGGTATTGGAACAGGCTCTTGAGATTATCGAGAAACGGGGGAGGTTGTGAGGAGGATATTCCAGTCGGTTCCGTCCCAGGGGATGTTCGTCGTTCTGTTCATCCTGATATTTCTGGTAACGGTTCCCGCCGCCGCCGCCTTTCGCCATCTCACCGAGGGAATGGATGCGCCGGAATTTGAAGGCAAAAATATCGTCACCGGCCACAAGGTGCAATTCAATAAACTGATCAAGAACAATCTGGTGATTGTTGTTTTCTGGTCCACCTGGTCGAAGCGTTCGCTGGAACAGTTGGCCGACCTGAAAAAAATAGTGTTGAAATACCAGGACTACCCGATCAAGGTGGTGGCGATAAATGTCGATGCGCCCAGGTTGACGCCGGCGGCGCGAGCGGCGATCGACAGCAAAGTGGCTGAGCTGGATCTGCCGTTCGATATTATAATCGATGACGGTCTTAAGATTTATTACCGTTATGGTGTAATAGCTGTGCCTTCCACCGCCGTAGTGGATACAAACGGCGCTATTCGCTACGGACCGAGCGGTTATTCCCTGGCAACCCGCGATGTAATCGTGGATTCCATCGAGATGTTTCTCGGTCTCAGCCGTCCGGACACGGTAATCACGTTTTTCAAACGTTACCGTCCGACCCGCAGGGCGACCCGTTATTACAATATGGCGGTGAATCATTTCGGGCTGCGTATGTATGAACGCGCTCTGGTCAGTCTCGACTCGGCTGAAGTGGCCGATCCCAATTTTGCCGCCGTGCATCAATTACGCGGGGAAGTTTTTCTGCGCCTCGAGAAACTGAATGAAGCGCTTGCGGAATTTGAAGCCGCGGCGGCGCTGGACAGCAATTCCGTACCGGTGTGGGCCGGATGGGGGCATGTCCTGAGACTGCTGGGACAGATAGACGCCGCCAAAGAAAAGCTTAATAAATCCCTTGAAATAGAAGATACCTATACACCGGCCCTGCTTGACCGCGGATTGTGCTGGGCCGAAAGCGACAGTGTCGATTACGCTATAGAAAACCTCGAAAAAGCCGTTGAGCTTAACCAGATGGATCCCAGGCTTCACTACTACCTGGGACTTTTGTATCATAAGGCAGGGAACCTGGAAAAGACGCTTCAGTCTTATCTGACCGCTCTGTCGATTCAATATCCTGGCGAGTAACCGGCTTGGGAGAAGATGTCATGTCACACGATAAAAAGTGTCTCCGCTTCTATAATCATTCAACCGGCCTGTGGTTCAAATTATCCGCGGCTGGTTTAGTCTCTTCTTTGATTTTGTTGATTCTTCTTACATCTTCAGCCATCGCCGAACAGAAGTTTCATGGTCACATGGCTGACGCGAAACTCAATTATGATTCCCTGTGGAATGCCGCAGTTCCGCTGGAAGAATCGAAAATGGGTAAAGTAATGATAGATCACTGTGTGATGACCTACGGGGGAAAGGAACATCTGGAAAAGCTCAAATCGGCTCGGTTTACCTGGACGATGAAATCGATGATGTCGCCTGAGGATATCGCGATTACCAAAACAGTACGATTCGACCGTCACTATAAAATCGAGCGTGAAGTCATGGACGGCCTGGAAACACGGATCATCGCCGATGATGAAGGCTGGTTCCAGACCCCCGACACAACTATCGAACTGTATGGCGGAAGATACAAGTCGGAACTGTTCAGTTATTATGTGCTGAGCCTGCCTCTGGCCGCGGTGTCCGGCGAATTTCCGGAAATCAGATATGGCCAGAGGAAAGATGAACCGTATCATTATATCTACATGATGAAACCGGACAGCCTGATGCTTGTGATAGGCATCGATCCTGCCGACTACCTGATCTATACCGCCGAAGGTGTCATCTATGAGGACTCGTCCTCGTTTGTGTTTATAAATAATTTCGGTCATCACAAGCAATACGGGACCTATATTTTCCCGGGCAGTCTGACCAATATCTCCATGGGGCTTATTGTCGGCAGGTCAACCCTGAACAACGTTGAAATGAATATTGATCTGAAGGACTCCGAGTTTACCCCGATTGTAGTGGGGTCGATGGATTAAAAAGCGGGATCTGTCGCCTGTTACTACAGACCTGACTCTGAAATACATCGTGATTGTAACCTGTTGTGACTTGAAGAAATGAGTAGCTGCCACACAAATCGTTTTATCCTGCCTGTAATCAGGATTGTTGCTGTCGGGTTGCTGTTTTTCGTGACGGGCCCGACCACCGCCGGAACAGGTAACGACACCCGGGAACAGGAGCCATGCTTAAAGTGTCATCCTGAGTACGCTAAACGATTCTCCGGAGAGTTTCTTCATAAACCATTCGAGGATCAGGATTGCTACGCCTGCCACCAGTTTCATGGATTTCGGAATGATATCGAACTGTCAGGCAGTATTATTGATGTTTGTTCATCATGTCACGAAACAGCCTACGAAGTCGATGAAGACCATCTGCACTATCCCCTGAGTGAAGAAGAGTCTTGTATTACCTGTCATAACCCTCATGTCGCCGATAACAGCAGCTTTCTGAAACAGCCGGTCGGGGCGCTTTGCCTGGAATGTCACGATGCCCCGGATACAACGGCTAAGTTCCTCCATCCACCATATCGGGATGAGGATTGTACGGATTGCCACAACCCTCATGGATCGATCTTTGGCGTCTCCTTCCAGATGCCGATCGGGTACATTTGCATCGGTTGCCATGAAAATGTGCTTAACTCTGATCCTCCTTCACAGATGCACACGGCCGATGATATCCATTCATGCGAGAACTGTCATTACGGACATCAGTCGGAAAACTCCGCGCTGCTCAAGAAAGACCCATACTCTCTTTGCCTTAAGTGTCACGAAGAAATTAAAACCATCGTCTCAGGTGATAAACTCCATGCCGCCCTCGAAGAAAAAGACTGCCTGATCTGTCATTCCCCTCACTTCCCGAAACAAAGCTCTTCACTGGTTGATCCTCAAATGGCACTTTGCTTTGGATGCCATGATGATATTGAAGACGCGGTAAGCGCCGAGTACAGCCATGCCGTTCTGGATGATGAAGACTGCACCTTGTGCCATGAACCTCATTCCGGTCTTCTTACTGAGACTCAACCCGATTTGTGCCTTGCCTGCCATGACAACGAAGATGATTCTTTCAAAAAGAAACATATAGGTGTCGACCCTCAGGATTGTGGTGACTGCCACAATCCCCACGGCTCATCAAGGGCTGTTCTGATGGCCTCAAATCTTCATGCTCCATTCGAAAACAGGGAATGTGAAAGCTGTCATGACAAAGGACTTTCGCGTTCAGATTTGTTGTCCAATGATATTTGTCTTAATTGTCATGATTTTTCGGATTCTGACACCTCTCATAAGCCATTGAGTACAAATAACAAAGCTTGTGTGACTTGTCATTCGCCCCATACATTACAAATGCGATAACTATGTCCGCATTTCATTGTCCTCGCTATATGTCAGTGTTAATCAATGTGTTGCGCGACGAGAAAGTGCAATATTTTTATTTGGGGGCGATTTACACATATTAGCGCCTCAAAAAATGTAATATTTTTTTCTTACCGGCTCATGCCCGGATGCCGACAGCCAAAGTTATATCTATATTTTTCAATGAGTTACGATAAGGGTTCTATTGTGGTGTTGTAATTGCTTCAAATGGCTAAAAAAGAGAGATTTTACTCAGAATCCGCTTGACCGGAAAGCGACTATTGTTATTTTTGTCACAAGCGTGTCATGAAAATAAAAAGAACATGCTGAAAAAAAGATGGATTCATAAACGGATGCCAGTGCAAACAAAATTAGCCGAGATTTTTTTTGAGAACCATTGTGATTATTGTCACAAAGTGTATGGCTACCTGTCCATCCGAAACAAGACTGACAGACAACCGGCCGATAAGTGTAACGATTCAGTTTCCGGCACAACCTTAACCACCGGGATACCTGCAGGGCAATGCTGGATACAACTATCCAGTTATTGCAGGATGTATTCCCGAATGGTCACAAGCTGTGAGTTTATGGAAAGTGGGATATGAACAGGCAAACGGGACATGTAAAGGTTTGTGATTTATCTCACAAGGAAGCAAAACGTAAAGATTGTTCCGGCCTTTATTCTGATTTGGTGCGGAATTATTTGGTGAAAACGCCGATGATAAAGCGAGAAGGTTGTTCTGGCTCTGATTGTGACGTTTCTCACAAGATGTCCAGGTTGTTGGTTGATTATTCCGATGAAAAACATTACTCAGTGAGAACGATATGGAGTTAATCAACGATTCTCAAAAAAGGATGGATGTTATAATGAGACTCAGGATTTATCGTATCTCATTGGTCGTGATTCTGCTGGCGTTATTTACCGTCTCCTCGGTGTATGCCGGTGCCCCCAAGTGGGTCGGCGCTTTCTTTGTCAAAGGGAAAGTCGGTCTCAAGTGGAAACCTGCTGAGGGTGCGGTGGAGTATGCGATTCATCGCAAGGCTGTCGGTGGAGATTACGAAGTGATCAAAACTACCGACAAAACACAGTATTTCGACACCGAGGTTGCTTCCGGCGCGACTTATGTCTATAAGATCGCTGCCATCGATGCCTCGGGCGCTGAGACATTTTCCGGCGAGAAGAGCGTAAGTATTCCCGGCGGTCAGGCCGGCGAATTCAAACCCCCGACCTGGAGCGGTTTGAGAATTGATCGCAACAAAATCATGCTTCGCTGGGATGATGTCCCCGGAGCTATTGCCTATAATATCTATCGCTCGACTACCAGTGGCAGTGGTTATGATATCGTCGGCAATGCTACTTCCGATCGATACGCGGACAAAGACGGGCTGGAGAAGGGGACGACTTACTATTATGTTGTTACAGCATTGAACGAGGAATTTGAAGAAACCGAATATTCCGAAGAACAGTCGATCAAGTTCGGCATGAGCGCTGACGATCGTAAGAAGCTCGAAGCTGAAGCCAGCGCCATTCACCTGGTTCCGGTAAATCTGACGTTCCTGTTCGATATCACATCCGCGGGCAGCGGTGGTGAGATGAACCAGCCGGCCGAGGTAGCGGTCAACTCAAAGGGAAATATCTATATCACCGATGCTCTGAACAACCGGGTAAATTGTTATGACAGTGAGGGGAAACATCTGTTCTCCTTTGGTGAGAGAACAACCGGGACCGAAGAAGACAAGATTCCCGGTGCGTTCGCCTATCCGTTCGGCATCTTTATCGACAAGCAGGACCAGGTCTGGGTAACCGATGTTATCCGTCATGACATTCAGGTTTTTTCAGCCGACGGCAAGTATATCAGGGAAATCGCTCCGCCCATGGAGGATGGGATGGAGCCGTTCAAGCCCAATGGTGTTTTCGTGATGGATGACGGTCGGATCGTCTGTACCGACGGCAATAATCACCGTTTCCTGATCCTCAACTCTGATGGGCAGATTGTCAAGTCTGTCGGTACCCGCGGAGGTGAGGAAGGCCAGTTGAATTTCCCGGATGGTATTATCGTTACGCGAGACAACATTGTTTGTGTCGTTGATGTAATCAATTATCGTATTCAGGAGTTCGATCTCGACGGCAACTTTGTTCGTGCTTTTGGTCAGGCCGGGCAGTCGGCCGGGACTTTTGGCAGGCCCAAGGCGAT
>JAJRTA010000184.1 GCA_024278515.1 Candidatus Zixiibacteriota bacterium | reverse complement strand
GGGGAAGCCCTGGTGTCCGGCGTAACGCCGGTGCGATTCCGTCATCTTCTGGTCGGAGACTACCGGCTCAAAGTTCGTATGTCCGGCTATGAAACATACAGCCGTTCAGTATCCCTGAACCCGATGCAGCCGCTGGAATTGAATATCTCCCTTAAGCCGAAGACAAGAATCAAAGCCGCGCTGCGTTCTTTGTTCATCCCGGGTTGGGGGCAATACTACAGCGAGCGGAAAAAGAAAGCAGTATTTTTCGTCCTGATGTCGGCAGGTTCGGCAACAGCTGTCTGGCTGGCGGATCGAAGCTTTCATGATGAATATGACAATTACCAGGAGCGTCTGGCTGAATATGATGCCGCCGGCTCCTACGAGGAACAACTGCGATTGTATCCAGGGCTGGTAGCGGCTCAGAATGATGCTTATGATGCTGAGGATTTCAGACGTATTACTATGGGTGTGGCTGTCGGTATCTGGGGCCTCAGTCTCCTTGATGCGGTACTGTTTTTCCCTGACGTACAATCAGGTATCCGGGTGAAAGGGCTTACCGTTACTCCGACTGCGGAGCCGGACAGACTGGGCCTGAAACTGGCCACCCGGTTTTGAGGGTCAAAAATGATTAGATATACAACGATATTGATAACGCTGATTATTCTGATCATGGGGGCGAGTTGCGAACGGCATCTTGATTCGAAAGATCCGGTCCGTTCCACTCCGGCGCTGATTCCTGTTCCGGAAGAGCTTACAGCAACGGTGGGAGACGGCACGGTGACATTGAGCTGGCAGGTTGTCGGAATATCCGGAACGCCGTTGTTTCGTATCTATACGTCAGAAGTTGAGGACAGCGGTTTCACACTCATAGATTCAACCGGTGATTACAGTATTACGCTGGATGGATTAACCCTGCACCGCATGGTATTTTTCCGCGTGACAACAGTCACTTCATCGGGGATAGAATCCCTGCCTTCGGCTACAGTCTCAGCGACGCCCGCGCATTATTCGATTGTGATCAATAACGATGATGAATACGCCAATCGGCGACAGGTACAGGTTCGTTTTCAATCCGGAGCCAGCCCGCTGTATGTGAAACTTTCCGAGGAACCGGGTTTGAGTGATGCGGCATGGGAAAGTTACAGTGTGACCAGATCGTTCGAGCTGTCCGACGGCGACGGAGATAAGACAGTCTATGCTCTTCTTCAGTTTGCCGACGGCTCGGAATCGGGAACACCGCTATCGGATAATATCATTCTCGATACTCAGGCCGAGATCGACACTTTTTATTTTTACCGTGCCGGTCAGGGGTCTGACTCATTGTTTACGGTCGGTGAAACGGTGGTGTTTCGGTTGGTATCCGGCGAACCCGGGGGAGATGCAACCGTTTCATTCGGGACTGTACAAAACCTTCGGTTATTTGATGATGGCACCAATGGAGATTCTTTCGCCGATGACGGCATCTATATGTTGAGGTATTTGATTCCTCCGGATGCTTACGCTCTTGACGAACAGGTTACCTTATCGTTTACAGACCCGGCCGGAAACAGCGCTGAACAGTACACCGCGTCACTCCTTCTCAATATCAATACGCCGCCTGAGCCGGTGGTGCTGGCGGCCGATATAGATACCCTGGTGAATCGTATTATATTCACATGGACCGTGAGCACGGAAAATGATTTTGAGTCCTATCGGCTTTTTTACAGTACCGCGGGGATAGTCGATAGTTCCAGTCAACTGATAGCGATTTTCTCATCAGCGGATATCAACGAGTATGAAACCACATATCCCGGCAGTGGCAACTACCGTCTTTATGTGTATGATCATCATGGCGTCTCAACCGGATCTAATCAAGTCCCGGGTCCGTGACCGCAGTCTGGCTTAAAGGATTCCTATGAGCCTCGTTCGCTCCATCAATCGCCTGATCATGTTATTTCATGAAACCTTACGGCAGACCGTCCGAGGACGAATCTGGCTGGCACTGGGCGTATTCTTTTTGCTCAACTGGCTGATTCTTTACGCTCATGAGAACGCGCTGTCGCCGATATTCCACGAACCGGTCAAACTGTGGGCGGATTTGTTCGGGGATCGTCAGGCGACCGGCTTCTTCCATTATCCCGGACATTATCTGGTGCTCCCCCGGATGTTTGATTATGCCAAACTGTTAATCGGTTTTTTGTTTGAAGGGGCGGTGCTGGGACTGGTGGCGTTGATGTTCTTCGACAGCTATCTTGGGATCAGGAAACCGGAAACATCACCGGTAAGACTTGTTCGGAGTTCCTGGTTCCAGCTTATTCTGGGCTGGTTGTTGCTGTATGGAACGATGCAGGCGGTTGTGCAGTATTTGCCGGGCTATCTTGAGGAATGGCTGTTCGGTTCGCCCCGGCGGATGGCCGTGTTCGAGTTCGGGATAATCCCGTTTATTTTTACATTGGTGCTGGCCATGTTTTATTTCGTAATACCGGTTATCGCCATTTATGGTGATAACGTATTCGAGGCGCTCAAACGTTCTCTATCCATCTTTCGGCGCAACCCGATTACAATGCTGATTCTGGCTTTTGTCGTTGTCATTATACAGATTGTTATCGCCTCGGTGGCCGGGCGGCCGGGTGTCATCATCGACAAGTTTCGCCCCGAACTGGTATACTGGGTGTTGCTCGCCGGGCTGGCTGTAAATACCATAGCCGCGTTTATATGGATGGGCACCGCTGTCCGATTTTTGATTGAAGAAGACCAATAACCTTCCCGTGGTTGTACCCGCACAGTTAGTTATCACCTGCCAATTGACTTGTGCAGATTCCCCTGGTAAATCTTTCCGGGCTGGTTTTCTGCCGTTTCATTTTGAATCTGCTGAACTGGTCTGAAAAGATGGTCTGGGTTGGTCGACGTTGGCCGGAGTGAGTATCGGATGTACTTGCTCTGCTTGATTTATACTCGGCTATTCTAAATATCTCTTTTTTATCTCTTCAAAATAGTGCGATTCCGCCGATAAAAGCGGTATAACGGAAGATGCTTAGGTAAGATAAAGAATGAAAAAAATACTCCTGGTCGATGACGACAAAGATCTCTCCGAGTCGTTGGCAAATCTTTTTGACCCTGAGAAGTTCAACTTCAGTTTTCTTCAAGACGGGACCGATGTCTGTCGATTTGTAGATGAGCATAAAGACATCGATCTGGTCATGCTCGACGTCAATCTGCCGTCACTGTCAGGTCTTGAAGTTCTTAAACAGATAAAAGATCGCAACGACAAGCTCCCGATCATTGTTATCTCAGGTTTTGTTTCCACTGATGACGCCATGGAAGCAATGCGCGAGGGAGCGTTCGAATATCTGACCAAACCGTTCCAGATCGAGAAGCTGATAGAGACAGTTAACAAAGCCTGCGGTTTTTCCACCTCGATGAAAAACCCGTTCAGTTCGAGTCCGGCTCGTGAAGAGTCAACCGAGATGGTGGTGGATGAGATAGTCGGTCAGTCGCCGGAGATAGTTGAAATTGCCAAGCTGATCGGTCAGGTGGCCAAGTCCGACGCCGCTGTACTGATTATCGGAGAATCCGGCACCGGTAAGGAATTGGTGGCGCGGGCGGTTCATCGCAACTCCAAAAGACACGCCAATTCGTTCCTTTCCGTCAACTGTGCGGCCCTGCCGGAGACCTTGCTTGAGTCCGAACTGTTCGGACATGAAAAGGGAGCCTTTACCGGCGCCTATTTCAAGAGGATCGGCAAGTTCGAGCAAACCGACGGAGGTACGCTGTTCCTCGATGAAATCGCCGACATGTCGATGCTTACCCAGTCCAAACTGTTGCGTGTTCTTCAGGATAAAACTTTCCAGCGGGTAGGTGGGACAGAGAGTCTTACCGCCGATGTGCGCATTGTAGCGGCCACCAACAAGTCACTTGTTCAGTGCATGAAGGAAGGATCATTCCGCGTCGATCTGTTTTACCGTCTGAAAGTGGTTTCGATTTATATTCCTCCGTTGAGGGAACGACGGGTCGATATTCCGCTCCTGGTGAACCATTTCTGCAAGAAGTTTGCCACGCAGCTTAACCAGCCGATACGTCACGTTTCCAAGAAGGCGTTGCAGATGCTGACCAAATACCAGTGGCCGGGTAATGTTCGGGAGCTTGAGAACAATATTCAGAACGCCCTTGTGATGTCGAAAAATGATACCCTGCAACCGGAAGATTTCCCGGTTTTCAATGAAGACAAATCGAAACTGCAAATAGATATTTCATCCCTGAAAGATGATTATACCGAAACATTCAAGCGGCTGATCGATCCGATAATGCCGAAACTGATCGTGAACTCGCCCGGCCAGATTTTCCAGTTTCTGGAGGCGGCCTTCGAACGGGCCGTGATCTCAAGCTGTCTGAAACATTTTGACGGCAACCAGGTGAAGACCTCGGAGACACTGGGCATTTCAAGAAATACCTTACGTGACCGCATCTCCCGTTACGAGATTTATTAGTCGTTTCCCTTGTACTGACATTCTTATCTTTTTACGCTCGCATGTATATTCGCGCTCAATTTGTGATTGAGTGCTGATGACGCTTTGAGTATCTTCCCGGTATGAGAATCTGCCATTTTGCCGACAGCCATCTCGGAGCAGGGGAGAACCATGCTCGCAGGGGCAAGACCGGTCTGACTCTGCGGCAGGAGGATATCATCAATGCCTTTATCGAAGCGGTTGACCGGATAATCGATATTAAACCTGACCTGTGCATTCACTCCGGCGACCTGTTTCATACTGTCCGTCCGATTAACCGTATCATGGCTATCGCCTCCGAACAGCTTCACCGTCTGGCCGAACTGAACAAAATCCCTGCTGTTATCATCTGCGGCAACCACGACACACCCCGCCAGCCGCATATCGGGGCGGCGCTGGATGTTTTTAAGCAGATTGAAAACCTGCACGTAGTGTCCGGGGGGAAACTGCAAAAGATAAAGATTGGTGACACGCTCATTCATGCCCTGCCTCATTGTCTTGGTACGGAGTCGCAACAGGCTCAGCTGTCTGAATGTATCCCGGACGATAATGTTCGGTACAACCTGTTGGTTGCTCATGGCGTCGCGGCCGGGATGCCTGAGTTTTCCATGGCCGATCTTGGTGAGCAGGAACTGCCCCTTGAAATACTCGACCGCTTCGACTATGCTGCGCTGGGTCATTTTCATAACCAGCGCCAGGTTTCCCGGCGTGGTTACTATGCCGGATCGACTGAACGATTGTCGCAGGCTGAGCGTGATTCGGCCAAAGGATTCCTTTTGGTCGATATGGACCCGTTTGATGTCAGGTTCGAACAGATCAGTTCCCGTGTGATGGTCGATGTGCCGACAATCAACGCCAAGGGGAAGCGGGGCGATCAACTGGCGCGGATTATCACTGAGACGGTCAACAGGGTCGACAGTTCCGACAAGATCGTTCGGGTCAATGTTACCGGTGTCAGCGAGGAGACTCTCAAGACATTACCCGCTCAGCAGCTTACTGAATTGAAGCGGAAGTCATTTGCTCTGGATATCCGGTTTGAACGTGATAAATCCGAAAATGTTTCGACCAGCTTCGGACGGTCGGCAATCGGACGGATCGATCAGGGCTTTCTTGAGTTTCTTGATACGGTCGATGTGGGGGGGCTGGACCGTGAGCGTCTGAAACATGAAGCGATCAGGTATCTTGCCGTTGAGGAGTGAAGCGTCAGAAACAGACAGAACCCCCACCGTCCGGAGTTTGTTGACAAAGTCTTTACTTCTGCAAAAACTTAGTTCCCGTATTCCATGAACGGCAGGAGCTCAAGGCCGTGCAGGATCACCACTAATACCGCGATCGGGGTAATGTATCTAAGAAAGAACTTAAGCCCTGAATAAAGCAGGCCCCGGGAACCGAATTCATCAGCCCGATCGGCGTCTTTCATTACATATGCGACAAACAGGCAGGTCAGGAACCCGCCGATGGGCAGCATGTAATTGGTGGTGAGGACATCGAAGAAATCAAACCACCCGGTACCGCTGGTAAACGGTACCTTCCATACAGATACAGCCGACAGCAAACCGATCAGGTAAATCGTACCTCCCATGACCAGAGTGGCGGAGGTTCGTCCCCAGCCGCGTTCATCGACGAAATACGATACCACCACCTCCAAAAGGCTGATACCTGAAGTCAACGCCGCGAAAGTGAGCAGAACGAAAAACGGAACTGAAATCCACGGACCGGTTTGCTGAAACAGTACCGGCAAAGTCTGGAAGATCAACCCCGGACCGGCGGCCGGTTCGGTTCCGTAACTGAATACCATGGCGAAAATAGCAATCCCGGCCACCAGGGCGACGACCGTATCCAGAATCGATACCGCCACAGCATCACGAATGATACTGGAGCCGCGTTTCATATAACTGCCATAGGTGATCATCGCGCCCATCCCAAGCGACAGTGTAAAGAATGCGTGCCCCAGCGCCGAAAGAACACCCTCGGCCGATAGTTTGGAAAAGTCGGGTTTGAACAGGAACTCGACCGCCTGCATACCGCCATGAGTAAAAAACAATCCATATATCATTAAACCGCCCAGTATAACGAAAAGGCTGGGCATCAGGATTTTGGACCATCGTTCGATACCTCTTTTGACTCCGCCGATGACAATTCCTATGCACATCAGCATAAACATACTGTGCCAGAAAATAGACTCACCGGTGCTGGCTACCAGTGAGCCGAATTCAGCCTGAATCTGTTCGGCAGTGCCCTCGAATCCGGCTATCGCTTTGAAAATATAGGCCAATGCCCACCCGGCCACGACGCTGTAGAAAGAAAGGATGAGGAAACCTGAAGCTACTCCGAGCCAGCCGGTCCCCTGCCATAATGATCCTTTTTTATGCAGATTCTTAAAAGCTCCCACCGGGTTTTTCTGGGTGCGGCGTCCCACGATCAATTCGGCCAACATCAGCGGTAATCCGACAATGACAACACAGATCAGGTACACGAGCACAAAGGCTCCCCCGCCATATACCCCGGTAATGTATGGAAATTTCCAAATGTTCCCCAGGCCGATTGCCGAGCCGGTAGCTGCCAGGATAAATCCAAGATGGCCGGTCCAGTTGCCTCGCTTGCTTTCAGGTGGGGACTTCATCTGTAAAGAGTCGGACATATTTTATTCTCCCGTCTGTGTCTGCCTTGAACGTTGTCGGCGGTTCGTTCGGCGGCTCACGTGAGCGTCGGTTTCGTCTTCAATTGAGCAAACCGGATATTCTCTGATGTTCCGTTGACGAAAAAGGAATGATTACCTTCCGGTAGTGTCAACAATTATCCGGCGAGGACGGCTTTTTTGTTGACCAAATGTGTTGAAGAATCTACGATTAACACGGGTGCTGAGGTGGCGCATGGTCGCAATCTTGTTTTGATGAGGAGAAGATGAAAAGAGTATTGCTTCTGGTGACGGTGTTGGTTTTGACAGCCGGTGTGGCGCAGGGCGATTCGATCAAAGCGCTGGGAAGCGCTTTCGGGACGATGACAACGGCTCAGACGATCGGACAGGGAGAGGGAGTGATGGGGCTTGGCGTCGGCGCGGCTGATATGAACTCGTTTTGGGGATTTTTCGCCTACGGGATGTCACCGTCTACAGAAGGCCGACTGAAGCTGGGAATAGCTGACGATAGCAATGTTGACGCAAAAGTTGAATTCGGGCTGGATTTCCATTACCAGATGATGGATGCCGATATCACTCGTCAGGATCCGCTTGATCTGAGTGTCGGCGGGTTTATGGAATATGTGGACTTTGACGAGCAGTCTGTGTTTCAGATCGGTGGCGATATAATAGGGTCACATTCGATTGCGCTTAGCAACAATACCAATATCAGCCCCTATGGTCGTTTCAATGTGCGGTTGGAAAGATACAAATACGACTGGGTTGATCAGAACAATCTTAAGCAGTCCAAATCGGAATCGGAACTGAAGTTCGGGCTTACTATGGGAGCCGGATGGGATATGACCACCAATTTCAGCCTGTTTGCGGAATTTCAATTCGACGGCAATGATGGTCTGTTTGCCGGTTTGCGCTACCGTGTGTTGTAATAAACTTCAAGACCGGGACGCAGTTCCCGATCCCTGCGCATGACCAGTCTGGACGCCGTCATCCTGGGGCTGTTGCAGGGGCTGACCGAGTTTTTGCCTGTCTCGTCTTCGGGGCACCTGGTTCTGGCGCAAGCTGTATTAGGGGTGAAACAGCCGGGGGTATCATTTGAGATAATGGTTCATTTCGGCTCTTTGGTGGCTGTGCTGATATATTTCCGGGCGCGATTGTGGCTGCTTGTAAGATCATTATTCGATTCAAGCCTGTCCAGAGAACGTAAAATGATAGGTTTTCTGATTATCGGGACGATTCCGGCCGGTCTGTTCGGGTTGCTTCTTGAGGATACCCTCGAATAAGCCTTTTCACACCCGGTTTATGCCGGGTGGATGTTGATAGTTACGGCCCTGATACTCCTTTCTACGCGCTGGGCGACCAAACGTATCCGCCCGATGGGATGGCATCCGGCACTGATCATGGGGCTGGCCCAGGCCCTGGCCATACTTCCCGGCATCTCTCGTTCGGGCAGCACGATTTCAGCCGGTTTACATACCGGGATCGAGCCTTCCGAAGCGGCTGAGTTTTCTTTTTTGCTGGCTATTCCGACGATTGGCGGAGCGGCCCTTTTGAAGTCTAAAGACCTGATTGGCATGACGAGTGAAATGGCGGTCCAGTATTCACTTGGGGCGATTGTTTCATTTGTTACTTCATTGGCGGCTGTCTATCTTGTACTGGCCGCGGTGCGTCGGGGCAAGTTTCAGTATTTCGCATATTATTGCTTTGTGGCTGGTGGGGTAGGTTTGTATCTTTTCTTCTAAATGAAGAAGAGGATTCTGGTTATTCGGTTCGGGTCTTTGGGGGATGTGCTGTTGACTTCGGCGCCGCTGGTTAATCTGCGCATCAGTTTTCCCGAACATGAAATAGACTTTCTGACCAAAACAAAGTTTGCACCGATTGTAAGACTCTTCGGCACGGTCAACAACGTGATAACAATTCCCGAACACGCCGGTTTGATGGAAGTGCGAAGAACTGTTGGTCGGTTAGGTAGTTACGAGTTGGTCATCGACCTTCATGGCAACTTGAGGTCGCTGGTCGCTCGGCTGTCGACAAAGTCTTGTCAGCATCTGATCTATCCCAAGCGACGCCGGTATCGTATGAAGTTGACCCGGCGCAGAAAGAAAATCCCCGAACAGTTCCCGCACACAATCGACCTGTATAACGACGCAGTACGCCGGGCCGGGGGGAGAATCTTCATGCATCGGCCGCTTCTTAAATTATCTCGCAACGATGAGCTTTCCGAGTTACTTCTCCGTTTGGACGGTGATGATCCGGTGGTAGTTGTTGCCCCCGGAGCGGCGCATCCGACCAAACAGTGGCGGGTTGAACTGTTTGCCGAGGTGGCCGCATTGGCGCATCGCAAGCGGGATGCCGTGATTGTCTGGGCGGGGCTTGAGTCAGACCGGACCTGGCCGGAGTTCCGGTCGATATTTGCACCGGATAAACTGATTGAGCTGATTGATCTTCCGGTTGAGCAACTGGCTCATGTCATCGCCGAAGCCGATGTCACCATTTCCAATGATTCCGGGATAGCTCACCTGTCGTCGGCGGTCGGTACGCCGGTCGTGGCGCTGTTCGGACCGACCCACCCGGCGCTCGGATTCGCGCCGCGCGGCTTGAAAGACACTGTTGTAGAGGTTGATGAACCATGTCGTCCCTGCTCGTTGCATGGACAAAAGTCATGCTATCGGGATCAACGGTACTGTCTGGATCGCATCACACCGGAAATGGTTACGAGACAAGTCGCACGCATACTGAAGGACCGTTCCGGTAGTACACGCGCACTGTTTGTGGATCGTGACGGTACCCTGATTGTCGACAAACATTTTCTTTCCGATCCGAATGAAATTGAGTTTATCGATGGTTCCGTTGATGCTCTCAGGAAAGCAAAACAGCTTGGGTTCAGAATCGTAGTGATCTCCAACCAGTCAGGTGTTGCCCGGGGGCTTTTTGATACGTCTGCAGTTGAGAAAGTAAACACACGGCTTGTTGAGATGCTGGCCGCTCAGGGAGTGGAGATTGACGCCGTCTACTACTGCCCGCACTATGCTGACGGGGAGGTTGCGGAATTTGCCAGGGAATGCAACTGTCGCAAACCGGCCGCCGGGATGATCGAAGAAGCTGCTATGCAACTTGGGATCGATCTGCGAAAGTCATGGGTAGTGGGAGACAAAACCGACGATCTGTTTCTTACTTTCACTTCGCCGGTTTCTTCAATTCTGGTCAGAACCGGTAAGGGGGACGGCATGGAACCTCTTCTGCGCGCCTTCTGTTTTGAAAAAGAGAGCCGGGTGGCCGACAATCTGTCGGCCGCGGTGGAGTTGATCGATAGAGAATGTCGTGATGAGTAAAGAAGCGGCCTGGTACCGGGCGCTGCCCGATGAACGAGTCCAGTGTGTTCTCTGTCCGGCCGAGTGTGTTCTCGATGACGGTAAAACGGGCATCTGCGGCTGTCGACAAAACAACAAGGGGAAACTCTACACGGACAATTACGGCGAAACGGTAACAGTAGCCATGGATCCGATTGAGAAAAAACCGCTCTATCATTTCTACCCCGGAAGTAATATCCTTTCTGTCGGCGCCAACTGCTGTAACCTCGGTTGTCTTCACTGTCAGAACTGGTCCATATCACAGGAAAAAGCGAGGACGCAATATATAGCTCCGGAAGTTCTGGTTGAGTTGACGAGGCGTCACAATTCAATCGGAGTCGCTTTCACCTACACCGAACCGATGGTCTGGTACGAGTATATCATGGACACTGCGCCGCTTTTACGATCGGCGGGGATGAAAGTTGTTCTGGTCAGCAACGGATACATCATGCCGGAGCCGCTTGGCGAGCTGATCCCTCATGTCGATGCCGCGAATATCGATCTGAAGGGAATGCGGCCGGAGTTCTACTCTAAAGTCTGCAAAGGAAAGCTCGAACCGGTTCTGAAAACATTGACAATGCTGGCCTCCTCCAATGTACATCTGGAAATTACAAACCTCATTATTCCGGGGAAGAATGACAGCGATGATGACATTCAACGCCTGGTTGATTTTGTCGCATCTCTTTCGCCCGATATTCCGTTGCACCTTTCGGCGTATCACCCCGAATACAAATTGAATGTGGAGGCCACACCTGCCGATACCATGTTAAGAGCGCTCATGCTGGCGCGACGGAAACTGAAATATGTTTATGTCGGTAATATGATGGTCGATGGCGGTTCGGATACGAAATGTCCCGAATGCGGGCATGTTTTGATTCGTCGAACCGGTTATCGGACGATGGTGACCGGCATGAATGGAACCAGATGTGAGCAATGCGGTAAAGAGTCGGGTATGATCAGATAAACGGAACCGGCTGCTGATACGTCTATAGTAACATATAACTACTAAGATGACGGACGTGCCAATACATATTTGTTCTGACGGTAAGCCGACAGCGTTCAGGTTCATATCGCTGTTCGGGTTGATGCTTGTCCTTCTGTGCTTAACAGCCGGAACAGTCAATGCTCAGTACTATTTTGGCAAGAACAAAGTCCAGTACGCCAGTTTCGACTGGCAGGTAATGACCACCGAGCATTTCCGCATCTATTTCTACACTGAAGAAGAAGAGCTGGCCAAGACCGCCGCACGTCTGGCCGAGGAGTCGTACCGGGTTCTTGCCGCCAGATTCAATCATGAGATCGAGCGTACTATTCCGCTGATTGTTTATTCTTCACCTACTTATTTTTCTCAGACCAATGTTATGCCGGGGTTACTGCCCGAATCGGTGGCCGGGTTTACCGAGTTTATGAAAGGCCGGGTGGTTGTGCCGTTCAATGGATCATACGGCGATTTCGCTCATGTTATCCGCCATGAGATGGTGCATGTGATGATGATGGACCGTATTCGTTCGGCTCTGGCTCGACGACCGAGAGCAAAGTATTACTTCCCGCCGTTGTGGTTTACCGAAGGTCTGGCCGAGTACTGGTCGACCGAGTGGCGCACCCGGGCTGACATGGTCGTGAAGGACATGGTCCTCACCGACAAGCTGTTCTCGATTGACCAGTTGTACCAGGTACGGGGCACATACTTTATGTACAAACTGGGGGAGTCGATTATTCATTTCATCGACTCCGCTTATGGCCCCGACCGGATTGCCCGCCTGTTCGATAACTGGCATAAGGGAGAGGACTTTGATGAAGTAGTTTCTCTCACCCTGGGTGATAATCTAAGAATGCTCTCAAGTAAATGGGAGTACGCGCTCAAAAAAAGATACTACCCGGAAATAGGTAAGCTGGGCCTGCCGAAGATGGAATCACGACGCATTACCGAGGATGCTTTCTCGGAGAAAGGTGTGCCTATACGGTGGGATGATGGTCATGGCGCGCGGGACTGGTTGGTTTACAAGTCGTACCGGATGGGTTACTCCGGGATCTACATGCGTCCGATTGATGATCCCGACGCCAAAGCGATCACTCTTCTTAAAGGGGAGAGGTCGGCTGATTTCGAATCATTGCATCTGCTCAGGTCAGGCATTGACGCTGTTGATTCCGGACTGGTGGTTTTTTCTTCCAAATCAAAAGATGCCGATGTCGTTTATATTTACAACCTGAATGAACGCAAGGTCACTCACCGGTACGAATTCGATAAGCTGATTGAAGCGCGTTCACCGCGCTTCTCACCGGATGGGGGGAAAATAGTTTTTTCCGGGGTGCGCAAGGATGGCTATACCAACCTGTACATCCTGACTTTTGCAGGCGGTGAGTACCGTGCCCTGACCAATGATATCTACCATGACACCGATCCGGTGTTCACTACCGACGGTCGTAAGATTGTCTTTGTTTCAGATCGGTGTTCGTACGGTACGGATGGGGCCCGGAACCTGTTCGAGCTTGATCTGGAGAGCGGGGCAATCAACCAGCTTACTTTCGGCAACTTTGATGACCAGGCTCCCGAGTGCTCCGACCGGGGGGTCTATTTTTCATCCAACCGAAGCGGTACTTATAATCTGTTCCTGCTGGACAAATCGGGTGAGCTGACTCAGCAGTCGACTTATGTAACCGGCGCCTTTGATCCCCGTCTGACCGGTGACGGCAAACGGCTGATTTATACCGGTTACCAGGACATGGGGTACCGCATCTATGAAATGGATCTTCCGCAAAAGCCCGTTGCGATCACACAACCTGATAGTAGTACCCATTCCTCGTGGCGCCCGGCCCAGATCGACCGGCAGTATGCGAAGTCGACAGTCAAATATCATACCGAGTACTCTTTCGATATTGCCCAGTCCGCGGTTGGTTATGACCCGGTTTACGGATCTATCGGCGGATTGCAGGCGGCCATGTCCGATGTGCTGGGGAACCGGGCCTATTATTTCCTGCTGACCAACACCGCTCGATCCCGTGATGAACTGCTGGAATCGTTCAATATCGGTGTTACTTATATTAACAAGGAACGGCGACTGAATTGGGGCGTCGGCCTCTACCATCTTTATGACGAGTACTTCAACGATTATGATCAGTTCTACTTCGAGCGTCAGGCCGGTGGACTGGGGCTGGTTTCCTATCCCATATCAAGGTTTCATCGGATCGACCTGACAACTCTGGCTCGCTACTCGAAACGGGAGAGTCGTTACCGTTTCAATGACAGGGAAGCCTTCCTGGTCACGAACTATCTCAGTTGGGTGTTCGACAATTCCCTCTGGGAGCTTTCCGGACCGATCGAGGGACGACGCTATAATATCACAGTCGGCCTGACAACATCCATGAACGACTTTTCCAATTTCAACCGGACGGCATTGGCTGATATCAGGCATTACTTCCGCCTGGGGCGTTATTCTGCGCTGGCCAACAGACTGTTTGCCTACACCTCGGCCGGTATCGAACCGCAACGAATATATTTCGGCGGGAGCTGGTCTTTCCGGGGCTATGATCGCAATGCTTTCTATAATCGTAATGTATTGTTCGCCTCTACCGAACTGCGATTTCCGTTGATTGATATATTGCAAATCGGCTTCCCGATAGGCAGGCTTGGATTTCGGGGGATCCGGGGTGCATTGTTTTTCGATATCGGTTCGGCCTGGGATGATAATTTCGATCAGTTTCTCGGTTCGTTCGGCGGAGGGTTCCGGGTGGCGGTCGGCTATCTCGTGTTGTTGAGGTTCGACTTCAGCCGTCGGACCGATTTTGAAACCATCTCGAACAAGACCGACTTTGACTTCTTCTTCGGATGGAATTTCTGATGATCCGGCGAGCCGACAGTATATTTATACTCTGTCTTTTGTTGCTGATATCAGGTTGTGCCCGGCGTTTCAGGCTGACCCCGGAGCAACTGGCCCGTGACTCGGCCTGGCCGTTTTTTCGGGCTGATTTACAGGGAACCGGTTCGGTTGAAGATGCCGGTTTTGAAGGCCGACTGGATCTGCTTTGGGAGCGGAGTTTTGGCGAGAAACCGGCGGGACCTTTGACGGTCAGCCACGGCGTGCTGATTTGCCCCGGCTCTAAAAGGAAAATACGGTTTTACGAGACCGCGACTGGTGATTATCTGGGGCATTTCAGGCCGAAACGGGCCGCTCAGACCGGGTTGGCTTTGCTTGATTCTCTGGCTTATTTCGGCACTACTCTGCCGTCCGAGAGAGTCGATTGCGTCAATTTTATCAACCGTGACCGGGTCTGGCATCAGGACCTTAAGGATGCCGCCCCAGGGACGATAATAGTAGATAACCGGTTGATTGTGGCTTCATCGGTCGGTTTGCTCTGGGCGTATGATGCTTTTACCGGCAGACCTTTGTGGAGCCATAAAGTCGACGACCGACTGGTAGCCGGCCCTGTCAGCGATGGGCGAAGGATTTACCAGCCGGTTGCCGGAGGTGTTCTTCTGGCGCTTGCGCCGGAAGATGGCCGTGTGCTGTTTCAGATTGACCTGAAGACGCCGCTGACCTCGTCGGTGGCAGTGAGTGATCTGATTTATGTTGCCGGTTTCTCAGGTGATGTGTTCGCCCTTGACCCGGTTGACGGGCGAATTGTCTGGCGGAGCCGACTTGATGGCAACATCTGGACCGCTCCGGCGATTGCTGACGGCAGAGTTTTCGTCGGGCTGAGTTCCGGGACACTGGTGGCGCTGGATGCCGGGGAAGGAAACGAGCTGTGGCGCTATCGAACGGACGAAGTAATCAAGGCTGCGCCCGTCGCGATCGGCGAGTTTGTCGTGTTCGGAACGATGGGCGGGAAACTGTTCAGCCTGTATGCGGCCGACGGAAAGTTGGCAGACCGGAGACAACTGCGTGGAGCCATCGCGGCCGCACCGGTCACTGATGGACAAAGGATATTTGTAGCGACAGAACGAGGAGAGATAGCCTGTTTTGGAAAAACTGATGATCAAATCAAGTCAGGTGACGAAAGAGCTGATCCTGAAAACCGACCTGAACGAACTGGTTCACACTCTGGTACGGGAACTGGCCATGGCAGCCCGCAAAGTGTCGATCTACGGCATACAACATCCGATGGCGACAAAGGCGATGGGGAAACCGTTCCTGATTCTGGAACAGGTGTTCCGCGTTAAACGATATCTCAATATCAATCTGTCCCGGGGCGACCTCTTCGTACTGAATATCAGACTGAAGGATTCTGTCTTTGTCGAGGAGATCGTGCGTTTCATGCAGGCCCTTGAAGTGCAGTCGATCCTGATCGACCATCAGGTTACAGTAGATGAGCTCAGTGGATTTCTCGAGCAGTTGGTACGGCCGTCCAAAAGAGCCGGGCAGTCGCTTACCCTGACTGATCTTCTGAAACAGAAAAATATATCCAACATCGAAATCAACTCCGAACGCGGTTATGCCTCTTTCGAGAACAGTAAACAGTATCGTGGTGATGTGCACGCCGATTACTCAGTGAAAAGTTTTATCTTTCACCGTCTGGGCCGTTCCGTTGAGCTTCTCGCGCAAATCGATGCCTTCGGTCGGACGGCATTGGATGAACACAAGATCGACTACGTTCCCGAACTGGTCAGTTATGTGCTGCCGGAAAAAGTTGCTTCCCTTTCAGCCGACGAAATACGTGACCATCTCTGCGAACTGGTTAATCGGGTCGCTGCTGAATCTGATACGGCCGCTAAAGACAAACTGATCGAAAGATACCGCACGGTTTTCAAACTTGCTGATTACCATCATGAGCGTGACAAGATTGTGGAAGGACTAGACAGCTCATTCGTCACCTCGGGAGTTGTCGCTGCAGGCGCGACCGACGCCAAAGGTAAGGGGGAGGATATTCATGCTCAGGCCGGTGAGCGGATAGACCTGTTCCTGAGGGATATGCAAAGTGGGGCGGGTGCGGTGTCCCATCCGGGAGAGTTTGCCGACTGTTTTTCGCGTTTGCTCAGAACCGGTCAGCGGGGGAAAGCCATCCAGGTGGTCAGCAGGTTGATGGATCTGCTGGAAGCGCCCCGAGCGCAGGATCGACAGCAGGCGTTGTTGTTTCTGGATGGCAGCCTGGAACGCCTCGACCTTTCAGCAGACATGAGCATTTGTGCGGCTCTTACAGATCGGGTTATCGACAGACTAAACAATAAAAACGAGACTTTCGAGTATTCGGAAGTTATCTGGATATTGCTTGGAAAAGGTATTACTTCCCGTCGTTACGACCTTGTGCGGCGGATTACCCGGGCTATGTCACAGCGACGGAGCTTTGCCGACAAAGTTACGATTTACGACTCGATGGCGGTCAAGCAGGCCTTCTCTAATATCAACAGGCCGGAAACCATAAACGCTCTCATCGACGAGATGATCAAATCCGACGGTGAAACGGCCGGCTTTATCCGCGATATTCTCATTGCCATCGGCTCTGAGGAAGTGGCCCTGGCCCTTTCTATGATCATATCGCATCCGGTGCGACAGATCAGACATCAAACGCTGAAAATCCTGGCCGAGCTGGGTAAGGCCTCGCTTACGGTCTTCACCGGAATAATGAAAAACGACGACATGTTTGTCCGAGAGCCGGATCGTCACGAGTTGCCTGACTCCAAGTGGTATGTCGTTCGTAATACTATTTACGTACTGGGTTCGCTTAAGGATCCGGAAGGAATCACTGCGCTCAGGCTGCGAATTGACGACAAGGATGTTCGGGTGCGTCGCGAAATCATTCGATCGCTGGAGAAAATAGGGGGTGAGGACGCCTGTGACCTGTTGATCGTTATGGCTGATGATCATGATCAGGAAATCGCCGAGGCGGCTGTGATTGCGGCCGGTATAATAGGGAAAGAGGATTCGGCTCCTTTGTTTATCGATGTGGCTCATCGTCATCACGCCCTTGCGCCGCGTTGCCTGTTTGCTTTAGGGAAACTGGGAGGCGATGAAGCAACAAAGTACCTGATAAAACTGCTCGGCAGCGAGGATGAGCTTGAGAAACTGGCCGGCGAAGGAACAACCAAAGATGATCTGAGGCTGTCCGTTGTGAAAGCGCTCGGCCAGATCGGGGGAGAGGCGGCTATGAAATCACTGAAAGAATATCGGGAGAATATGTCACGGACCGAAAAACTATTCTCCAAAAACTCTCCGGTCAACAAAGTTCTCAAAGAGATTTTAGGCACATAAAACACACCGCTTTTCCAAACTGGTTGGATTGAATGAGTGAAGGAACGTAGCTTTCTCGATGATTCTTTCCGGCGGTTGGTTGATTAGCTCGATTTCTGATCGTTGGGAATGATCTCGCAAAACAGACTCGACTCGTCCACCTCGCGCAGAGTCATTTTGCCGTCGATCCCACTCGTCAGCTTATGGAACTCTTCCAGCGATACGGTGGTCGCTCGAAATCCGTCCCGGCACACAATGACGCCGTCGCCGGTTTTATCATAGTCTATCTCGCCGATGAGTCCGGCCTGCGCCTGCAGCTCGAACCACTCCAGACGAAAGTTCCAGAACTTCTCGGAATAGGTTGAGAACAGTACTTTACCGTCCGGGCGAGTGATGCGGACAGCTTCCTCGATCAGTTTTCTTTTGTCGACATGAAAGGCGCTGATTCCGTTCTGAATACAAACAACGACGTCAAAGCTTCCGGTGGCAAAACCGGTATTGGCCGCATCCATCTGGGCGATGACCACGTTCTCGTGCTGAGTGCTCAGCTCCGGAACCAGGCTCAGGCTCGCGAACGACGTATCAATCCCGACGCTTAACGTACATTTTTCAGCAATCTTCCCCAATACCCGGCCGTAGCCGCATCCCAGCTCAAGGATAGAGTCTCCCGGTGTTATATGAGAGCAGACATGTTCAATTTCAGCTTGCAGATACTGCTGTATTCCGGGCGGTGCAATTTCGTAGCATCGGCGCAGCCGCTCGGCTGAGAGGTTGTCGTCGTAATAACCTTGCATAGTAATAACATTATCTGAACATCAAAACAGTGGGACAAGTTTAATAATTATGCCTGCCTATGGGGCAGACCGTCGGGCAAAACGGCAGAAGCGTTCCGCCGATTTGGCAGAATTTATATGTCATGATGGCGGAGGCTTCGGCTGTGATTTGTTCCCGCCTTGTTATCTCTTTGTGTCATATTGCCTTATCCGTTTTGGCACACAACTTGTTTATATCATAGGCAGCGATAACAAAAATGAATAAAATGAAAGGAGAATCAAAATGACGTACTTAGTTGCTCCCAACCGGATAGCTCGTGAGATGGATAAGGTTTTCAACTCTCTTTTCGGAGGCCGTTCCAACGGATGCACCGACCTTGACTGTTTCACTCCGCGCGTCAATATCGTTGAGACCGAAAACGATGTGGCGCTGACTTTCGAGGTCCCCGGCCTGGACAAGAGTGATATCAAGGTCACCGTAAGTGATGGAATCCTCTCCGTAAGTGGTGAACGCAAAAACGAACAAAGCGAGAAAGGCAAGCGCTTTGTCCGCAATGAATTCGCTTACGGCAAATTCAGCCGTACTTTCACCGTGCCGGACAATTTCGATGCCGGTAAAATTTCGGCCGACTACAGGAACGGCCTGCTGGTGGTTTCCATCCCGCGCAAGGAAGAATCCAAGCCGAAAGAGATCAAGGTGAAGGTTGGCTGATGGATCGGCCGGTAGAGAATACGAAGTAACTTTACGCGGAAGGCCGACTCTTCAGAGTCGGCCTTCTGTACTAAAAACAGAAAAGAAAGGATATAATTATGTCTAAGATAATCGGAATAGATCTCGGAACCACCAACAGCGTGGTTGCGGTGATCGAAGGAAATGAGCCGATCGTAATTACAAATGCCGAAGGCAGCCGTACGACTCCCTCGGTAGTGGCGGTCGACAAGAACGATGAACGGTTGGTCGGTACCGTGGCCAAACGTCAGGCGGTAACCAATCCGCTTAATACGGTATTTTCGATAAAGCGGTTTCTCGGACGCAAGTTCGATGAAGTGCGCGAAGAGATCAAGAATTACCCGTACAAGGTAAAGGCCAACAGCAAGGGTGAGCCGGTGGTCGAAATGGGTGGTAAGGATTATGCTCCCAGTGAAATCTCGGCTATGGTTCTGACCAAGATGAAAAAGACGGCTGAGGAGTATCTCGGTCATTCCGTGAGGGAGGCGGTGATTACGGTCCCGGCCTATTTCAATGACAGCCAGCGCCAGGCCACCAAAGACGCCGGACGAATCGCCGGTCTCGAAGTCAAACGAATCATCAACGAACCGACAGCAGCGGCCCTCGCCTACGGTCTGGACAAGAAAAAGACCGGTAAAGTGGCTGTCTATGATCTGGGAGGCGGGACTTTCGATATTTCCATTCTGGAACTTCAGGAAGGTGTTTTCGAAGTTCTCTCGACCAACGGTGACACGCATCTCGGCGGCGATGATTTCGACAAACGCATAATCGACTGGCTTGTTGATGAGTTCAAGAAGTCGGACGGTATCGACCTGTCGAAAGATCCGATGGCCCTTCAGCGTCTGAAAGAGGCGGCCGAGAAGGCCAAGATCGAGCTGAGCAGCACGATGCAGACCACGATCAACCTGCCGTTTGTGACTGCTGATTCGTCGGGACCGAAGCACCTGAATGTTACGCTGAGCCGGGCCAAATTCGAATCGCTCGTCGATGATCTTCTGCAGCGTACTATGAAGCCGGTCGAGCTGGCGCTCAGGGATGCCGACCTGAAAATCAACCAGATCGACGATGTCATTCTGGTTGGCGGCATGACTCGTATGCCCAAAGTGCGCGAGCTGGTCAGGGAGTTTTTCGGGGTGGATCCCAACCGGTCGGTCAACCCGGATGAAGTTGTTGCGCTCGGCGCCGCGATCCAGGGCGGAGTGTTGTCCGGTGATGTCAAGGATGTATTGTTGCTCGATGTTACTCCGTTGTCTCTCGGCATCGAGACTCTCGGCGGTGTGATGACGAAGCTGATCGAACGCAATACGACTATCCCGACCAAAAAGACGCAGGTCTTTTCAACGGCCGAGGATAATCAGCCGCAGGTTGATATCCATGTGCTTCAGGGTGAGCGCGAAATGGCCATCGACAATAAATCGATAGGCCGCTTTGCCCTCGATGGAATCCCCCCCGCGCCGCGTGGGATGCCGCAGATCGAAGTTACATTCGATATTGACGCCAACGGTATTCTGAATGTGACGGCCAAAGACCTCGCTACCGGTAAGGCGCAGAATGTCCGTATAGAAGCCTCGTCGGGATTGTCCGAAGCGGAAATCGAGAAAATGGTGAATGACGCCAAGGCTCATGAAGCCGAGGACAGGGAAAAGAAACGAAAGGTCGAGACTCGTAACCAGGCCGATCAGGCTGTGTTCCAGAGTGAAAAACAGCTCAGGGAATACGGCGACAAGCTTTCGGATGAAACGAAATCGAAACTCGAAGCGGCCACTGAACGGGTGAAGCAGGCTCTGGATGCGAACAATACCGAAGAAATGGCCTCGGCTTCCGAAGCTCTGAATCAGCTCTGGCAGCAAGCCTCGGCTGAGATGTATCAACAGGCGCAGCAAAGCCGGTCACAGGGGGATGCCGGAAAAACTGGCGGCAACGATTCCTCCGGATCCTCTGATGACAACGTGGTCGACGCCGAATTCGAGGAAGTGAACCAGGATTGATCAACGTTCAAAGTAGTGCGCGTTGTTTTATCCGATACCACATTCCTGGTGAGCAGTCGGGCTGAAGCAGGAACCACTGCTTGACGTACTGTTGATCGATCGGTACACTGTCTGATGTGCAGAGCGGGTCCGTTTGCGAACCCGCTCCTGACATCAGGCCCGAGGATACTTCGGATACACAAAATATCGGGAAGAAAGGATTAAAAACGACGGTGAGCCGGAACTATTATGACATACTGGGAGTGAGCGAATCAGCCACGCCTGAGGAGATAAAGAAACAATTCCGCAAGCTGGCCATGAAATACCATCCGGACCGGAATCATGGCGATAAAACGGCTGAGGATAAGTTCAAGAAAATCTCCGAGGCGTACGAAACACTGTCCGACCCTGCCCGGCGGCAGGAGTATGACAATATGCGCAAGTACGGCGCTTTTGCCGGGGCCGGAGCTGCGGGTGGCGGTTTCGGGAACGGTCAGTTCGATTTCTCTCAGTTCTTTCGTCAGGGTGGCGGACCTCGTGGCGGTTTTCAGACATTCAGAACCGGTGGGTTGGATGGTCTGGATGGATTCGAGGAAATCCTGAACTCGTTCTTCGGCGGCAGCGGCGGACATTTTAGCTTTTCGACCGGAGCGCGGAGTGGTCAACATACTCAACAACAGCGGACGCAGGCCGCGCCCAACCTCGAGGCGACGGTGACGATCAGTTTTATCGAGGCGGTTCGTGGTACCAGTCGTGAGTTGACCCTGCAACCGGGCGGGCGCAAACTTCGGGTGAAGATTCCGGCCGGGATCGACGACGGCGGCAGGATACGCCTGCGCGGTCAGGGACAGCCCGACCCGTTCACAGGAAAAAACAGCGACCTTATTATAACGGTGAAAGTCATGCCGGATCAGAACTTTGAACGTAAAGGAAACGATATCTACACAAAGGTGAAGGTGTCGTTCAGGGATGCTATCCTCGGGACTAAAGTCCCGGTAAAAACCCTGACCAGGACCGTCTCGCTCAAACTGAAGCCGGGCACCCAGCCGGGTACGTTGATGCGTTTGAAGGGTCAGGGGTTGTCGGTGGGCGGCAAACAGGGTGACTGCTACGTCCGTATCGATGTGGAACTGCCGACAACTTTGACCGAGAAGCAACGCAGGATGCTCGAGGAGTGGGAGGGGTAGAGATGGTTCAAAACGTATCCGGTATATGTCATACGGCCCAAGCCCCCTCTTGAAAGGGGTAGAAATAGAGAAGAAAGCAGGTGATAATATGAATATGAACAGATTTACGCAGAGATCGATCGATGCCGTTTCTTATGCTCAGCAGATGGCGCAGGCGGAGTCACATCCGCAGATCACTCCTGAACACCTTCTTCTTGCTTTACTCAAACAGGAAGAAGGACTGGTCGGGCAGATAATCAAAAAGCTGGGGGTTGACCTTGAAGATATTACTGCCGAGGTCGAGAAACAGGTCGGTCTTTTACCCAAACAGACCGGCGGACAGTTGTATGCCTCGAACGAACTGTCGCAGGTGTTTTCAAAAGCTGAAAGTGAACTGAAGAACTTCAAGGATGAATACGTCTCGGTTGAGCACCTGCTTCTGGCTCTGCTCGAAATAAAAAGCAAGGCGCAGCAGATTCTCAAGGCGCACGGAATCAAACGTGATGATCTGTTGAAAGCTCTGGCCTCGATTCGTGGTTCCTCACGGGTGGTAGATGACAACCCGGAGTCCAAATATGCCGTGCTCGAAAAGTATTCCCGTGATCTGACCAGAATGGCCCGTGAGGGAAAACTCGATCCGGTAATCGGTCGTGATGATGAGATCCGCCGCGTGATCAAAATCCTGTCCCGCCGCACCAAGAACAACCCGGTGCTGATCGGTGAACCGGGTACCGGTAAAACCGCGGTGGTTGAAGGTCTGGCTCAGAAAATCGCTGTCGGCGAGGTACCCGAAACACTGAAAGAGCGTCAACTGGTCGCGCTTGATATCGGTTCCCTGATTGCCGGTTCCAAGTTCCGCGGGGAATTTGAAGAGCGGCTGAAAGCGATCCTCAAGGAAGTGGAGCAGGCCGAAGGCCGGATCGTGCTGTTTATCGACGAGATGCACACCATTGTCGGGGCCGGTGCGGTCGGCGGGTCCCTCGACGCCTCCAACATGCTCAAACCGGCCCTGGCCCGCGGGCAGCTTCGTTGTATCGGCGCCACCACGTTGGACGAATACCGTCTGCACATCGAAAAAGACGCCGCCCTCGAACGCCGTTTTGCTCCGGTTATGATCGATCCGCCGAGCGTTGAAGATACCGTGTCGATCCTTCGGGGGTTGCGTGAGAGGTATGAGAACTACCACGGCATCAAAATCTCCGACGGCGCCATGGTGGCCGCGGCCAGGCTGTCCGATCGTTATATTGCCGATAGGTTTCTTCCCGACAAAGCTATCGACCTGATCGACGAAGCCGCCGCCGAGTTACGTATTTCGATCGATTCCATGCCGGAGGAACTGGACAGTATCGAAAAACGTATCCGCCAGTTGGAGATCGAGAAGGAAGGTGTCAAGCGCGAGAAAGACGCCCGCGAACGCCTCAAACCGATCGAAGAAGAACTGTCCGAACTTTACGCCCAACGTGATGACCTCAAGACACAATGGCAGAAGGAAAAAGACACGGTCGATGCGATTCGCAATATCAAGGTTGAGATAGAGGAACTCAAACACCGCGCCGCTGAAGCCGAACGCCGGACCGATTATGAAGAAGCCGCCAGGATACGATACAGCGAAATTGCCGAGGCCGAGAAGAAACTCGAATTCCTGACCCACTCCCTGACGGCGATTCAACAGCATCGTCAGCTTCTCAAGGAAGAAGTGGAGGCAGAAGATGTCGCCGCCATCGTGGCCAAATGGACCGGCATCCCGGTAACCCGTCTGACCGAATCGGAATCGGAGAAACTGCTGCGCCTGGAAGAGGAACTTCATCATCGTGTGATCGGCCAGGACGAAGCGGTAGAGGCGGTGTCCAACGCTGTTCGTCAGTCACGGGCCGGGCTGTCCGATCCCAATCGACCGATCGGCTCGTTCATCTTCCTCGGCCCCACCGGTGTGGGTAAGACCGAGCTGGCCCGCGCCCTGGCGGAATTTCTTTATGGTACGGAAGATGCCATTGTACGGCTTGATATGTCGGAGTACATGGAGAAACACTCGGTGTCCCGCCTGGTAGGCGCTCCACCGGGATATGTCGGCTATGACGAGGGCGGCCAGCTTACCGAGGCAGTGCGCCGCCGTCCCTACTCGGTGGTGCTTCTCGATGAGATCGAAAAGGTGCATCCGGAAGTATTCAACGTGTTGTTGCAGGTACTTGATGACGGCAGGCTGACCGACAACAAAGGCCGCACTGTGTCGTTCAAGAACTGTATCCTCATAATGACGTCGAATATCGCGGCTGACTATATTCTTCAGGAATCGTCCGGTATCGATGAACACAACCGTGAAGCCGTTTATGATAAGATCAAAAAGAGCGTGCTGGAAACATTGCGGCAATCATTACGACCGGAGTTTCTGAATCGAATCGATGAGACCATAGTCTTTGCCTCGCTGACCAAAGCGGAGGTTCATGATATCACTCGTCTGCAGCTTGAACGATTGGAACATTTGCTGAGGGACAAGGAGGTCATGCTCGAAGTCACCGATGATGCGGTGGCGTTCATTGCCGACGCTTCTTTCGACCCGTCGTACGGCGCTCGTCCGATCAAACGGTACATAGCGAAAAATCTCAGTCAGAAAGTGGCGAAGATGATACTTGCGGGTTCGCTCCGTGCCGGACAGACATTATTGATTGAAGTGTCGGGTGATGACCTGGTCCTTTCAGCCGGTGACCGCGTGCGCTCTGAAGAAGAACCGGCCAACGCCGGGTCCTGATCCGACTAACGACGGCCGGTTTCCAATTCACCCAGCGGCATCGCTTTGAACCGCTGGATGCAGGCGATATAAAGCTGTTCGGCCAGAAAGCGGGGGAGACCGTTTGCTGTGATCGTCAGTTCAAACAGTACGATCTCCGCGCCGCCATCGAAGTAAGAGACCATAATATTCGGAATGAACCGGCTTTTGTCGTCGATGTAGAAACTCGGTATCGTACGGCCGTCGAATATCGACAAAGAGTCGACCGGGGTAATGGTCAATGAGCCGCCGTAGTGTTCTCGAATCGCGCTGGTGTCAGTTTCAATAATCGACTGAAAACTATTTTCCCCCAGCGAATAGATAGTTACGCCTACCGTTGCCCCGGCTTCATGATATTCATCGGACTCGGCGATGAACGCAAATGAGTAGCCGTCGGCTTTTGCTTCATCGGTTATCAGCCGCATATTGGGGGGCGGGCTGAAAACATAGGCCAGCGCTACTCCCTCGAAAAATGCTGTGTTGCTGTCAAGAGTGTAAGTCTGCTCGGCAACGGCCGACCCTGCCGAGACGATTGTAAGGATCAGGGTTGTCAGGATCTGTCTCATTTTCATATTATCGGCAACCTGGCCGGGGGGGCCACTGTTCTGATTTATTGATATCACTTTGCTGCTTTCTCTGAGCGAGTTACGTGCCCGACAGGGGGAAACATCGTGGGCAAAAAATTACGGGGAATGCTTGATGGAAACAGTATTTCTATATATCATACCGGCCCTGATGGTCGGTCCGAATGAGACCGTCCTGAGATATGAAAACGAGTAAATTGTGAACGATAAAAAAAACGAGGTTTCGTATGGCAGGTATTGTCGGCTACGGCGCCCATATTCCCCGACACCGGATCAAGGTCGAAGAGATCGCCAAGGTGTGGGGAGCGGACGCCCCCAGCTACAAAAAAGGTCTGATGCTGCGGGAAAAATCGGTCCCGCCGCCGGACATGGACACTATCACGCTTTCGGTTGAAGCGGCCCGTCGCGCTTTGATTCGCGCGCAAAATGTTGACCCGAAGGATATCGGCGCCGTGTACATCGGCTCCGAATCACACCCTTACGCGGTGAAACCGTCAGGCACGACCGTGGCCGAAGCCATCGGCGCCACTCCGGATATCCACTGCGCTGATTTCGAGTTCGCCTGCAAGGCCGGCTCCGAGGCGATGTTTGTCGCGCTCAGTCATGTTGATGCCGGTCACATGAAATACGCGCTCGGTATCGCCGCCGATACATCGCAGGGCGCTCCTTCGGACGCGCTTGAGTTCTCAGCCGCTGCCGGAGCTGCGGCGTTTATCATGGGTAAAGAAAACCTGATCGCGGAGTGTCTCGATCAGTTTTCATACATGAACGATGTCCCGGATTTCTGGCGTCGCGAGCATGAGTTTTACCCGCAACATGCAGGTCGTTTCACCGGTGAAGAAGCATACTTCGCGACCACCAGGGGCGCGTCCAATGCCTTACTGAAAAAGTCTGGCCTGAAACCGTCCGATTTCAAGTACGCCATTTTCCATCAGCCGAACGGCAAGTTCCCCCAGCGGGTTTCCCGTGAACTCGGGTTCACCCAGGAACAGATCGATCCGGGCTGGCTGGCTCCGCGTCTCGGCAACACCTACTCCGGCGCGTCGCCGATCGGGCTGTCGGCTACGCTTGATGTGTCCGAACCGGGCGACCTGATTTTCATGTGTTCCTACGGCTCCGGAGCCGGTTCCGATGCTTTCATCTGGAAAGTGACCGACCGGATCAACGAAGTGCGCGACTTGACCGTCCGTACCCACAAACTGATAGACGAAAACCTGATTTATGTCGATTACGGCACCTACGCCAAGTACCGGCATAAGATCAAAAAGAACAATTAAGGAGGTGAATTCACGATGAGAGATGTTTGTATCGTCGGCGTCGGTATGAGTAAATGGGGAGAGGTCTGGCGTCGTTCATTCCGGCAGTTGTTTGTCGATGCTGCTTCGGTTGCGATCAAAGATTCCGGCGTGGATCACCTTGATTCACTATATGTCGGCTGTATGTCCGGCGGGCTGTTTGCGCAACAGGAACATGTGGGAGCTATCTGTGCCGATTACCTCGGCCTGGCCGGCCTCCCGGCCATGCGGGTCGAGTCGGCCTGTGCATCCGGCGGGATGGCTCTTCGGGCCGCCTATATCGAAGTCGGTTCCGGAGTGTCCGATATCGTCATGGCCTCCGGTCTTGAAAAAATGACCGATGTTGACGGCGATGGAGCCACGGCCGCCCTGGCCGGGGCCGCTGATCAGGAATACGAAGTATTTCACGGCGCGACTTTCCCCGGTCTGTACGCGATGATGGCCCACGCTCACATGGCCAGATACGGCACGACCAGCGAAATGCTGGCCGCTGTTGCCGTGAAGAATCATAAAAACGGCGCTAAGAATCCGGTTGCCCAGTATCCCTTCGAGATTACGGTAGAAGGCGTCCTTAATTCCGTGATGGTGGCTGATCCTCTGCACATCCTGGAC
This sequence comes from Candidatus Zixiibacteriota bacterium, assembly GCA_024278515.1. Lineage (GTDB taxonomy): Bacteria > Zixibacteria > MSB-5A5 > GN15 > FEB-12 > JAJRTA01. The sequence goes on along the minus strand of JAJRTA010000184.1, from coordinate 1,779 downwards.
TGTTCGCCGATTACCGACGGGGCCGCCGCCGCAATCCTGACCACAGAAGAAATCGCGAAGAAGCTCGGCAAACCATACGTCAAAATCGTTGGCTCCGGTGTGGCCACCGACACGATCGCGCTGGCCCAGCGTGACGATCTGACCACGATCAGGGCGGCCGGCATGGCGGCTGAGCGGGCGCTCAGAATGGCCGGCAAGAAGCTTTCCGATGTTCAGTTCGCTGAAGTGCATGATTGCTTTACCATCGCGGAGCTGGTCGTTCTCGAATCGCTCGGTATCTATGAACCGGGCAAAGCGGGACCGGCCACCGTGGCGGGAGAAACATCGCTTGACGGCAGGTTCCCGGTGAATCCGTCCGGCGGTCTCAAGTGCAAAGGTCACCCGGTCGGCGCGACCGGTGTGGCGCAGGCGATTGAAGTTTACAAACAACTGACCGGTCAGGCCGAGAATGGTCGTCAGATCCCCGGCTCACCGAAAGTCGGCATGACTCACAACATGGGCGGCTCCGGCGCGTCCTCGGTTGTGCATATTATGGAGGTGGCGTGATGGCTCAGTTTTCATCGAGAATCTGGAGAGAGTTTCCGCAACGCTACCGTCTGGAAGCGTCGAAGTTCAAAAAGAGCGGCAAGACCTATTACCCGCCGCGTGATATCGATCCAACCAACGGCGATACGGAAAACGAAATCGTCCGCCTGCCCGACACCGGCAAGGTGGTGACTTACACCGTTATTCGTGTGGCTCCTTCGCAGTGGGGTGATCAGTCACCGTACGCGCTGGCTGTTGTCGAACCGACCGACGGCACGCGTGTGATGGTCCAGATGACGGACTGCGATGTGGAAGAAGTGAAGATCGGTATGGAGGTGCGGTTGGAGTTCCGTCGTATCCAGACTGAGGCGCACTCGGGCGTACTTAGTTACGGCCACAAAGCCGTCCCGAAGTGGTTTTAAGATGGATTCCTGCTCGCGCGGGAATGTCGGGTAAAAACTTTTCGATCAACAGGGCGGGTCCGATTTCGGACCCGACTGTTTTTTATAGCAAGGTTGCACTGGGTGGGCACCCGTGAACCAGCATGTTTAAAGAACATGATGCTGAAAATAAAATTGACAATTAACCAATGCAAAGGTGTGTTTTCTCCGAGCAATTTTGATTATCTTCTAAAATTCATTATTCGGGAGCGTGCGGAGTAATTAAATTGAATCAAACAAGGAGAACCATTATGCCTAAATACTGGCTTGTAGGTGCTATGTGGGGTGGTCGAGAGGATCAGTATGATGATTTCGTTGACAATGGATACTGGGAATTGGGTTGGGATGATTCCGATAAGCCTATAATGACAGAAAGAAGAACCAATATTGAGATTGGTGATAGAGTGGCCATCAAAAAGATGTTAGGTCAGGGTTCTAACGAAATCGAAATCAGGGCAATCGGAAAAGTTACAAGAAAAAGTGCATCTGGAAGAGTTCTATTTATTAAATGGACTGTGACTAATATGCATCGCAAAGTAGAATGTAAGAATGCTCTGGGATCTATTCATGGTCCATATACCTATGATGATCCCTGGATAAGAGAGATTTTTTGCATGTAGTATATGGGCTGGTGGCCCACCCGTCTGTAGATGACTGTTAAAGTTGTAATAGTAGTGACTTAACCTGACACTTGTGTTTCTGTCTGTAAGTTTGAGTCCGGCATTTTCTCTTTGGCCAGCGGCAGCGAATCAATGAACGTCTGCATCGGTGTCTTGCCGAAACAGTACCTGCCACTGTGTGGCCGTTGCTCGTT
>JAJRTA010000183.1 GCA_024278515.1 Candidatus Zixiibacteriota bacterium | reverse complement strand
CCATGGTTCGTCAAGTCGATTTCTCAAAACAAACGTGAACAGTCGAGCGTTACTCGTATGGCGTTTGCGGAATATGCCGTAGGTGATATGCCGTTGTCGCGGGTACTCGATCCGGCAGAAATGAGTTTACATAAAAAACTGATTACGGACCGATCCTTATCCTACTATCACCCGAAATCCTTCCGGGTCGGTGTCACCCTCGGTGTTGATCAGCAACACTCGCGAGTCTTTATCGAGTTTGAGAAACTCACGAGCATCTTTGAAGGCCGGATCGCTCATGATAGTCATCAAGGCCGCCAAACCGGCCGCTCCCGATTCCCCGGAGACAATTCGTGGGTCTCCGCCCTTTGGGTGATAGAACGTCCGCATCGCCTCACGTCCGGCACGGTCGGTGATCGCCGCGAACATTGCGTACCCCTGTTTAATAAACGGCCACGCAACCGGCGATGGTGTCCCACAGTTCAAACCGGCCATGATTGAAGACGGGTTGTCGTCAATGGTCATCGGTTCGCCTTCTTCGGACTTAATAGACTGCAAACAACAGTCGGCAGTCAGCGGTTCGACACAGATCAGTTTCGGCGGTGGTTCGGGATATGCGCGGTGGTAGTACCACGCCGCAGTCGCGGCCAGTGCCCCTACCCCGCTCTGAATAAATACCACATCCGGCCTCTCCGACCATTGCCTTTGTACTTCCTCAAACATGGTCAGGTAACCGGCCTGTATCCAGCGTGGTATCTGTTCGTAACCGGTCCAGCCGGTGTCGGCGATGATCGACCAGCCGTTTCGTTCGGCATCTTCACGGCAGCGGTCCACAGCGCTATCATAACTGCCGCTTACCGCGATCACCTCCGCCCCTTCGGCTTTAATGTTTTCGATTCTGGACGGCGCCGTTTCTTCCGGCAGATAGATTATCGCCTTCTGTTTCAACAGGCGCGCCACCCACGCCACACCTCGGCCATGGTTACCGTCAGTCGCCGTACAGAAAGTGAATTCCCCCGGTTCAATCGGCGGATTCAGGTAGAACTGCCCGGCTCGCTTGTCCGCGGACGAACCTCCGGATAATTGCCGTGTGATGAACTTGTACATCGCATAGGCAGAACCCAGCGCCTTGAATGCGTTCAAACCGAACCGATACGACTCATCCTTGACCATGAGCCTGCCCGCACCCAGCTCCAAAGCCAGTCCATCGAGTGGTACCAGGGGCGTCTCGCTGTAATGGGCCATCGATCGGTGAACAATCCCGGCGCGACAGTCGCGAAACTCCTCGGTGATCGAGGAAGGCCAGTCGGGAGATTGTCGGCAGAACGGATTGATAACGTAACGCGGAGTCATGCAGGAGAAGTTACCGGACCTGCCGCGCGCAGTCAATGTCCGGTCCCATAAAAAAACGGGCCTAAATCAGAAACCCCGGATACCGCTGTTGCAGACAGCGGTGGTAATCAGAGACAGCTCGGAGGCTCCGAACCACCATTGAACATGTAGTCCAACAGGCAGACAAGATCAGCTATATCAGTCCCCGCACTGTTACTCTCGATCTCACCGGCTTGCCGACATGGTGGCGTTGCGCCGTCCGTATGGGTAGCCACATAGACATTGCCGCGCGCGTCGATAATAACACCATCGTACCGGCCGGGAGAATTGGTTGTGAGATTAACAACCGAGGAATCCTCCAGACTCACCGCCATTATCTGTGAAATAGTTTGATAACCTACGATAATAATCCGATTGTTGCAAATATCACAGACACAATGCGGTCGATTCCTGTCTCAGCGTACACGATCGTGATTCTCCACTTGATATGCAGTGTTTCCGGGTACTGTACACGTATGCCCTTGACGAATCGGGTGAACCCAGCCCAGGGTACAAACTCTACCATACGACTCCTGTAATCATCAATATATTTCATTCACTAATCGAATCGAATAATCCGAAACCGCTTGAAATACGATACCGGATCGTGTACCTTCACGACCGAAAGAGATACAGAATCTACAGGACCGACCGGCATTACTCGAATTACGGACGGTGGAGATGGAGAGAGACTCAATGCACTTTGATTTACTGACCCCTCGAGATACCAAAGCTATCGATGCCCTGATCGAATCGTACGGCGGCGCCGGGGCAATCGGTGAAGAGATTACGAAAAAACGCGACCTGGAAACACGAAAGAAAATTGCCGCTGAAAAAGGGTTCGGCGAGTTGATCGACAAGGCTGAGAAGTATGCCGCCTCATTTCCTAAAGTCGAGGATTTTATCGAGGCCGAATCGATCAGGGTCACCAAACCGGGAATCTGCACTACACAAGTTTCAGGTTTTCAGGGGGCTTATGTAACTCTGGACTGCATGCGCAGGATCGCCGAAAAGCAGGATGTCCTCTTCCCCACCGAAATGATCTCGGTGGTAGCGCTCACCGAACAGTACGTCTACGGCGGCGACCTCCTGGCTACGCTGGCTATGGCTGAAAATATCCTGCAGGCCGGCAAGTTCTGCTCAACCAACCTGATCGGTATCCCGCTCCCCGAGGAACGGTTCAAACGAATCGAAAAAGTGACGGGCGAAAAGTTCGACCGCCGCGATCTCGGCGACGGCATGAGCGCGCTGATCCTCAAAAACATGGGCACACCGTTCGGTAACCTCGGCGGTGTCGAAGTGGCCGACAACAATCACCTGGTGTACCTTGACGGCATCACTCGCGCCGGGATGGAAACCGGCAACAATTTTTTCCTCAATCCGAGCTGGTCGACTATTGTAGCCGCCTGTTACTGGGGACGCAAAATACCTGAAGTCAGTTTCAAAATCTCCATGCTCCTTTCGACGCAGAACGCTATCCAGTTCCGAATGCTTTTGAACATTATCAAAACTTACCTGCGTGATGACGGCACCACCCCGATTTACGAAATCAATATCGGTAACGGGGCCGGCGCGGAAACATTTATCCAATGCTCGGAAGAACTCAAGGCATCAGGTCTCAAAGGTATCTCCCTGACCGCCCATCTGCGTATCAATCCGGACCTCGGCATGGAAGGTTTCGACTGGACCGAGAACGCTCACAAAGTGCTCGACGCCGGGTGTGATCTGACCATCAAGTATGAAAGCGACGGCACCGCCCGACCTTATGACACGATGGAAGCATATTTCCTGTCCGATGAGGAACGCACCGAAAAGGCCGAGTTGATCGGCGACGTAATCTATCACAAATGTATCCGTTGCGACCTCGACGCCCGGGAGATCATGCGTCGCGGACACGAGGCCCGTTTTGCCGGAATTGCTTACAAAAACCAGGGGACCGAGAAACAATGAAAGAACTCATGGAACAATTTGATGGCACCGCCTACCCGGATCTGATTCGCAACGCTCCGGAAATTGATGTGCCGATCGATGGGGTGCGCGGCTGGATGATCAGCGACGACGCACGCCAGGCGGTCTTTTTTGATATTCAGCCGGGCGTCGAAGTGCCGTTGCATTCGCACTGCGCCCAGTGGGGCATGGTAATTACCGGCGAGATGGAACTCACGATAGGAGACGACATCCGCACCTACAAAGCAGGCGAGTGGTACTTTATCCCGGAGGGCACGATGCACGCGGCCAAAGTAACCAAAAGGATGTGTGTCCTCGATGTCTTCGAGGCCCCCGACCGGTACAAGGCAAAGTAGCCCTATAATTATTTTTTCTGGAGAGTAATATAATGCGCTTACTTTTTATCGGCTTTGGCACCGTTGTCCAGGGCCTGTCGGAATTGATCATACAGAAACAGGAGCAACTGAAAGCCGAGTATGACCTCGACCTGACCGTTGTCGGCATCTCCGACATGTTCAAAGGATCGCTCTATTCACCAAACGGCATCGATCTTAAACAGGCTCTGGAAGCGGTCAGGAACGGTGACCTCAAAAGCCTGCCGAACCAGTTTGCCGGTGATGCTCCGGCCATGATCGCCGAGGCTGACGCCGACATGATGGTGGAAGCTACCTACACCGATATCAAGACCGGTGAACCGGCCACCTCGCATATCCGGGCCGCACTGTCCCGCAAGATGCATGTTACAACTTCCAACAAGGGACCGGTGGCCCTGTTCCTGCCGGAGCTGAAGAAACTGGCCGACGAAAACGACGTGAAGTTCCTTTACGAAGGGACTGTGATAAGCGGCACACCGCTTTTGAACCTGATTCGTGAAACCCTGGCCGGGAGTCATATCAGTCAGATAAAAGGGATCCTCAACGGTACTACCAATTATATCCTGTCGGAAATGGAAGAGGGGAAACCGTACGAGGAAGTCCTGAAGAAAGCTCAGGAACTTGGTTACGCCGAAGCGGTCCCCGATGTCGATGTACTGGGCTGGGATGCGCTGGCCAAGATTACTATACTGGCCAATGCTGTCTTCGGAGTCAACATGAAACCGGACGAGTTCGCCTGTGAGGGGATCACCAATATCAGCAACGAGGATATCGCCCGGGCCAAAGCCGAGGGGAAACGGTACAAACTTATCGGCAGTCTGAAACGGGATGACGATAAAGTCGTCGGCCGTGTCGGGCCGGAGCAGATCGATCTTTCTCATCCTCTGGCCGGTGTCATGGGCGCTACCAACGCCGTTACCATTACCACCGACACGCTCGGTGATGTTACCATTGTCGGACCCGGAGCCGGGCGTATCGAAACCGGGTTCAGTATCCTGATCGATATCATTCATGCCGGAGGTAAGCGATGAAAATGCTGCTTGACGGTCAGTGGGTTGACCGCGATAAAAAAATCGATGTCTGTGATCCGTTCGACAATTCGGTGATCGACACCGTACCCTCGGGCAACTCCGACGATGCCGAGCTGGCTCTTGCCTCCGCTGTCAAGGGGTTCGAGGAAACCAGACGGATGACGGTCTATGACCGGGCACAGATTTTGTATAAAGCCGCCGGACTGATTTCCGAGCGGCTTGAAGAGTTTGCCT
>JAJRTA010000182.1 GCA_024278515.1 Candidatus Zixiibacteriota bacterium | reverse complement strand
ATTGATTGACGCCTGGGCCTCGATGAAGAGTTTTCGTCCGAAGGATGACAGCCACGATTCTTTTTCTGAGGGTGGTCACAGTAAATCGGTCGATTTTCATGGAGAGAAGCGTCGCAATGCAAGCCTGCTTTGTCACAGTGTAAACTTACCTGGCGATGGGGTTGATTTCATCTGTCACGGGGGAAACTTGCTTCTCATCGGGTAAGGTTTATTTGACACAGGGGTACGTCCAACCCAAACAACTTTCCCTCTCCCGGCGGATTCCACGATGGCACCGGCATGAGGAATTTCATCGCCTACTTCGGCGACGGCGCCGGAATGAGTTGCGCCTTCTCGGACGACGGCATCACCTGGGACAATGAGAAAAAACTCACGGTCGCCGCCTCCAACGGCTATCACGTCGTCTGCGTGCCGGAGTCTTCGAACCGACTGCGCATCCTCTACTGGGGCCTGCTTTCAATCCGCCAACTCTGGCGGTTCTTGGTCACGCTGAACCACGACGGGTGTTCCCTTCGGGGTTTGTTTGAATTACAAAGGGGTTATGTCGTTTCACAAACTCCTTTAGAAAAATGCCCGTCGCTCATATCACTTACCGGTACCGGCAAACAAAAAACCCGGCCAGAGGCCGGGTTTTCAGGGGCGAGATGTGATCGCCTCAACTGTTTATTCAGGCTTTGTAACAACCCAGACCGGGATGATTTTCTTTTCCTCTTCACGGTCGTGACCGATTGTATCCGGCGGTTCACCCGGCTGGATCCGTTTGACAACAACCATTAGATTATTGTTGGGACGGGTAAAAGTAGTATCGACATCCAGAGTCTTAACCGGGGCATCATCAGGTGACGACACGAAAACCGTGACCAGCCGACCCCGTCCTGGCGGCAGTACATTCTCATTGGGGCCAAGATTGGCCAGCAGGCCGAGCGTCACACACTGGATCGCAGTGTCCACACGGAAACCTTTGAAATCAAAACTCTCGATGCGCCCGCCGGTAAAAATCGCCGAATCGCCAACCAGCCGGGTATTGCCACCGTCCAGCCGCAACGGAATCGACAGCGCCTCAACCCACTCGTCGTTGGTGTAGGAGATGTCAATTTTCCAGTTTTTGTCGTCAATTTTGGACAGGTCGGCATAAAGCGTGTCCTGTTTACCGAAGTGATCTACCTGCGCCACGGCAATCATGGGCAACAGGCAGACCAGGGCGATCGCAGAAATGAAGTTAGCTTTTTGTGTCATCCTACCTCCGAATATCATGTTCTTTCCACACCTGTTATTCTTACACATACCAACAGCCCCTAAGTTCCCCAGCCTTCTTCCGGTTCCAGAAGCATAGCCCGTAATCGACCGACCAGGGAATCCGCCATCTGCGGCTGGTTCAGTTGCTTACGATATATCGAGGCCGCCTGCAACAAGCCCTTACGGCCCATCTCAGATGAAGGAAACTTGTTAAAAACCGCCACCAGAAGTTCCGCTGAGCGGCGATAGTTACCCAGTCGTTTGTAAAGATCGGCTTTGAAAGTAAGAGCCCTTGCTTCCATCAAAGTCCCGGCTCCCCGGGCGGCGATTTCATCGTAATACGCTTCGGCGTCCTGATACCATTTCCTGCCTTCTTCGTCGCGCCCCTGAGCGAGAAGCTGATCACCGAGGTACAAAAACGTGGCCATAGCCTGCTGTGAGCCGCGGAATTTTTCTATAAGATACTTGTATTCGGTTTCAGCCCGGTTCCATCGTCCCAACAGCTCGAAAGCCCGAGCCAGAGTAAACTGGGCCGCCGGTGCGTTTTCATAAAAATATGGATAGTTCTTTTTCAGATCGATCAGCATATCGCGGGCATAGCGATATTCTCCCGATTCCATTTTCAACAGGATTTTCTTGAATATCAGGCGCGGACGGTAAAGGCTGTCGGATGCTTTAAGGTGATCCAGCAGATCGTCGTAGACAGCCAGGGCGCTGTCGTTGCCATCCGGCATACGAGAATATGTCTCCGCGATATTGATACGCAAATCAATATAATTATCCGCAGTACTGTCAGCCAGGTAACCAAGCTCGGTCACCACTTTGCCGTACTTACCGACCGATTGATACAAACTCGCAAGAGCGGCATGCGCCTGTCTGGTGAGGGGAGCTGCAGAATCTTTGTCGATCAGTGAACTATAGTACTGCCGGGCGTAATCGTAATGCTCTCGTGAAGCGGCCGAATCGCCGACCGCCTGCGAAATCTGGAATATATGAAGAGGCAGCTTGAATAAAGTCTGTACCACTTCGCCGGAATCATCCACCGGGGGATAGTAGGAGTCCAGAGCCCGATGGTATACGGTGAGAGCGCTGTCCCATTTTCCCGAGGCTTGCAAGGCCCGGCCCAGAGAAATATCGGTCGTCACCTGGGCGGCTCCTTCGAAGGATGCTTTGGATAAAAGCCTTGTGAGGATAGTCACACAGGTGTCAAAAGAACGGGCCTGAAAATAAAGGGAGGAAAGCCGGTTGGCCGACTGAAAGGCAAGGTAGCGCACTTCCCGCAGTTCGACAGGGTTGAGCTCAGCGCTTATCGAATCAAGAGCCGTCAGGGCAAACTCAAGAGTCTCCCCGTAATAATCCGCGGCGGCTTTCAACAGGGCGTTGCGTGAGCTTTCAGGAGCTTCGACAGCCGTTTTCATCTGTTTGTCGGCCTGGTAATAAAGCCGTTCCGCTTCATAGCGCAGACGCATCGCTCGATTGTCGCTGCAGGACGCAAGCAACAGCATGACACTCAAAGCGACAAAGAAGAATATCTGTTTCCGACAATTCATTATTTATTATATCGGACCGGTTGACCTCAGCTAAATCCGTGAACCGCTAAAATATAGACCGCACACAACAACTCGCCAAGTCATATTTTTTTCGCCGACTTTTAATTGTTTATTATTTCAGGTTGACTGGCAGGTTCGTATCAGATTCAGGCAAACTTTAAGAAACAGGTATTTCAAACTCATCATGAGAAAATCCTGACAGCGACAGGGCCGACTGTCGCACTGATCGACCTTTTCACGAGATGCACACGGAAATGAGCTTACTTTGAATCGATTACTATCTTGCTGTCGCGTCCGGACACCGCAAGCTGCGCGCTCATGTTGCCCAGTTCGACTCGTGTGCTGGACAAGCTGTCAGACTGATTGACCGGGTCAGGAAAAGAACTGTGTATCGCTCCACCGACAGTCTCGACGGTAAGAAGCATATCGGCCGATTTTCCAAGGCGGAGTTTGATTTTGCTGCGGTCGGCGTTGATGGTTGATTGTCCGGTTATCGAACGATCGATGTCAAAGTCGATAGTACCATCCGAGTTGACCAGATAGACCGGCCCGCTGACCGATTCTACTTTGATTTCGCCGAACCTGCCGGTTACCGACAAAGGTCCTTCCATTCGATCCACGCTGATCGATCCTCGCAGAATATCCAGACCGGCAGGACCACGGATATTATCGACAAATACCGGACTGAAGGTGTTGCTTAGCTGAAGAGATCCGTCAAGATTGCGGATATGCACCGTACCGCGGTCGTTTTGCACTCTTACTCCACCGGTGAAATCGAGTACGTCGATCCGACCTGAATTTTGTATCAACAGTTCACCGGAGCTTTCCTGAATATCAACCGCTCCATATTCATTAACTATACTAATCTCACCACGACATCTGGATACATCCACCCGGGCAAAGGAGTTTTTCAGTCCCATACGTCCCAGCACATCACTTACACGGATCCTGCCCATACGATTGGTTGCCTCGACCCGACCATCAACATTTTCGATCTTAAGATCACAACGATCAGCCCTGACTTTGACATCATTGTGAAAGCCGGTAATGGTCAGCTCACCGTTAGAGCCGGAACAGTTGAGCGGATTGTCGATCGGCGCTTTGATTTTCACCGTGTTACTCCGGATTAATGAACGCGGATCGTAAAGCTGAGGTAATACCATCTCTACAAAAGCGGCATCAGAGCTTTGATACACCCTGATGTTGAGTTGTGAGGATATTTCATCGGCCTTTTCAGGACTTTCCGCCGAAAGGTCCACTTCGGATTCAACATGAATCCAGGGATGATCCCAGGCTTCGATTTCGAGCGAACCCAGCGGATTGACCACGTAAACCGGAGTGGAAACATCATCGAGCCGGGTGCTGTCGACAAACCGGAGCGTCAAACCGGCCTGTCCGGATGACGTAGTATAACTGGTTCTTGTTTCCTCACGGCAAACAGCAGGCGGCCGGGGAACCGCAGGTGACTCCGGGACATAAAACGAATTGTCCGGGATGTCATAGACAGCGGGGGGAAGCTCCGGCGCCGGAGGGATCTCCGGTATTTCCGGAATATCCAAAACCTCGATATTATCAAGTATCGCCTCCAGGTTATCCAGAATGCTCAGATCTATCTCGATAACCACCGATCGCTGATCGTCCTGTTTCCCGGTACCTTCGGCGGCATAAGAGTGACTAATACTTCTCTCATCATCTTTCGATATTTCGGCAATCCGTGTTTTTATGTACTGCCTTACAATTGCAGAGGCAGCTTCACTGGCTTCCATCTTACGGCTGATATCGTTCACAAACTGCTCATGGAGAAGATCCAGTTCCCGACGAAGCGTTTCGGTGATACGATACAGTTTTGAGTTCTGCCTGCGGCCCGAACCGATTCCGGGCGCGACCTGTGAAGATAAAAGCCGGGACAACTCCTCCTCCTGACGGACAAGTTCCGATTGCAATCGTTTTAAGTCCCGGCTGAGATTACGATAGTCTGAATAGTAGGAGCTGTCGCTTAACTGTTGAGAAAACCGGTGAAGTTCCTTTTCCAGTTGTTCGGCCTGATCCTGCTGAAAGTTAGTAAAGTAACCGCTGTAGTCTTCGGTCAGGGTCTTCAGTTCCTCAACAAGATTCAGATAGTCGGATACAAGGTGGCTGGTTGTTTCTTTCAGCGTTACTCGTACCAGTGCAGACGACCTGTTTTGAGACCGGGTAGTTTCCTCGGCGGTTATCTTTTGTTCCGAAGACTGGCCGTATGACCGGGAAAACCCCGACAGGAAAACGGAGAAAACCACAACCAGAAAAAACCGTATCGACCGGCCCGGAGCTTCGACCGATTGCGATCGAGGATAAGTCATGCCCCTACGGGGAACATCCCAGGGATCTTCCGATAACCTGCGGCTTAATTTACTCTTGTCGCGGTTTTCATACATTTATAATTCACCTGACAGGGTTTATTACAAACTCTGTTTATGTTGTGTTACAGCGTTGGGTCACACGGATTCGTCGGCGCGAATCCACAGGACCAAACGAAGCAGGGTAAAGAGACTTTTTCATCAGGTTCCTGATCTCAAAAAACCGGACTCCGTCCCGGTGTTACCATTTCTCTTACGTCATCCGTTCAAGGTAGTTTCCTGCCATTATGACAATATGTCAATTATGAGAAACAGCCGGCCGGCCGCAACCGGTTTTTGCCCTGATCTGTAAGTCCTGATAGTGACACCGCTGTTCAGAAATTGCACAACAGCGCCGATAATTGATAACGACCGGATGACCATAGAGAACCGCACGGAAACGTGATGTTTGGTCGGCCTTATTACAAGTCGATGTTGTTATGAACGAAACCGGATCAGTATTATACCAGCCAGCCGCTTCCTCTCCCGGAGATAACGACGGGGACGGATCACGGACGGCCTGTTCGGAAAACAGTGAAAACGGCCCGGACAACCGTACCGGTCAGGACGATTACAACAATCTGCTGAAACTGCTGAGATGTACGATAACTCTACCGATGTCGGAAAGCCGCCGCCGGTCGCTGGATGAAGACCGGTTGCGCGCAATTATCGAGCTGGACAAAGCGAACATCAATTCACTTCGGGATTTCACGAACATTGTTCTCGGGCAGGCAACAGCACTAACCGGCAGCTCCTTCGGCTATTTCGGTCTTTTATCAGATGACGGTCATACGCTGAACATTCCGAGCTGGCATAGATCCGAAGTCTCGGACCATGCGATCGGTGATCGGGCCTTGATCTGCTCGGTCGCCTCGGCCGATTCATGGGCCGAGGCCGCCCGAACCGGTAAAATCAGCGTCTTGAATGACGATGTCAAACCGGATGTTCTCAAACGTGATTACCCGGGGGGACACAAATCTATCCGGCGCCTGATGAGTGTGCCGATCTTCTCCGAAGGCAGGTTAACGGCAGTAGTGGGAGTCGCCGACAAAGATACCCCCTATTCGTCGGAAGAAGCCGAACAGTTATCGGCCTATCTCGAAGAGGCCTGGGAGGTCTGGCTTCGCCACCGGAACCGTCTTTCTCTGATTGAAAGCGAAAAAAAATACCGCCTGCTGATCGAAACGATGACCGAAGGATTGTGTTCATTCGACGAAAACTGCCGGGTCACTTACGCCAACGATCACTTCTGCCGGATGCTTGGATACGATCGCTGCGAGCTGGTCGGACAATCCGTAGCTTCGTTTCTCGATGAACACGACGCCGCGGTCTTTTATGACAACATCGCCCACAATCGTGAGGCCGGGTTCAAACCATACGAAGTCGTCTGGAAAACGAAACAGGGGGCCGACCTTCCGGCTATAGTGTCCCCCAAGGCGCTGTTCGATTCAGCCGGTAATTTCACCGGCAGTTTTGCCGTGGTTACGGATGTTTCCACGCTCAAAATAACCGAAGCGGAACTAAGACGCGCCAATGAGATGTTGCGCCGAGAGCAACGTGCCCTGGAGCAGAAGAATATCACCCTGCGCGAAGTGCTGGCGCAGATCGAGCAGGAAAGGAAATTAATGCAACGGCAGATCCAGACCAACATCGACCGGGTGGTGAAACCTATTATCTCCCGCCTCGAGCAGAGCGCCGCTCTTAAGAACCATCAACTGTTCGAGCTTCTCAAGACCTGCCTCGACGATATCTCCTCGCCGTTCATAAACGAACTCGACCGACGCTTTGCCCGTCTCTCACCTCGGGAGCTGGAAATATGCAACCTGATAAAAGCCGGATTGTCCACGGAAGCTATTGCCCGCACGTTTAATACTTCGATCAACACGGTCAACAACCAGCGCAAACAGATTCGCCGAAAACTGAAACTGTCCGGCGAGTCGGCCAATCTCAGGATGTTCCTTCAGTCGGTCTGATTACAATACAATTCAAACTTGCGAACCGAATTGATCTGTGCGGTTATAACAACCGATGCCGTTTACCGTATCTCACCCGGCCATTGTCCTGCCGCTGAAACGCTGGTTCCCGGGATGGTTTTCCCTTACCGGGTTGATGTCGGGCGCTATGGCGCCTGACCTGGTCTATTTTCTGACTATGACCACCCAGCCCCGGGGGATCAGTCACTCGTGGCTCGGCCTGTTCGTGTTCTGTCTGCCCGCCGGGATGCTGTTTGCCGTCTGTTTCCACCTGTTGTTCAAACGACCCGCGATATACAATCTTCCCCAACCGTTCGATATCAAATTATCCGGCCTGGCCGAAACGAAATACCGGCTGGGGCGAGGCGGATGGCTGAAACTGGCCGTTTCGGTACTGCTCGGCGCTCTGTCACATTTCTTCTGGGACTCGTTCACCCACCGAACCGGTGAGATAGTACAACTGTTTCCGATACTTAACCGGTCGTATACCGTTTTGGGTATTACCCGCCCGCTCTGTCGGTTCATCCAGCACATCAGCACTATTGCAGGCGGCTTAACCATACTCATCACTGTCTATAAAGGGTTACTGATCCCGAGTCCGGCTGTTGATCACTCCCTGCACACGCCCGGGCAGAAACTCCGATTCTGGCTGCTGGGCGGTTCGGTCGCCACGCTTTTCGCCGTCATTGTTGTTATGATCTACTACTATCTGCCGGATCCGGCATTGTTCACACGGTTCAACAGCAATGTCGCCCGGACTGTTTTCGGACTGGCCGGCTGGGCCGGGTTCTATTATTTCGTGTGTATTTACTCGTATTTGAAACCCGACGCCCGGAAGCCGCAGACATAGTGATTTACCTCATCCCCTGATACCGGTGGAACAAAGCAAAAAAATCCGTTGATCCGGTCCGTAATTTCTATCAGGCCAGGTTTGCAACAAGCTGTTTACATATTCGCCTGCAGGCAGTATAATAGCGGCGAACATGGACGTTCCGAAGGTAAATATCATGGGCAGCCTCGCCGCCCGACCGGACAACAGAGTGAAATCGGTTGCTTATTATCTGACTCCGCAGGAAGGGGAACCCGGAACGGTTTTCCCGGGCCTGTTTAACCGGCTGAAAATCAGGCAGATAAAAGCAGGCTGGAAACTCCGGCCCCGGCATACTTTTCGCTCGTAATGGATAATTGATGGCCGTCGTACGTCCTCTTATGTGGAGAAAAATGGATGAATTGTGCAACTCGATTGACTCTTTCGCTTCTGCTGATCCTGATATCCTTCGGTTCGGCCCGGTCCGGACAGATAGCTGAAAATCTGGCCGATAAGTTAACCACTGCCGGTCCCGATGATATTCTGTCGGTCTGGATCCAACTGGAAACCGTCAACAATGCCGCCACGCTCAAAGCGGCGGTCAGCCCGAAGACCACCCGGGCGGAACGGTACCGGGCGACAGCCGGCCGGCTTCAACTGACCCATGCCGACCAGCAACGGAACCTGATCGATACTCTCGAACAAATGAGAAACAGGGGGCGGGTCGATCGGATCAAGCCCCACTGGCTGATAAATATGGTCGAAGCGAAAATCAAGGCGAGCGAGATTGAAGCCCTGGCTAAACGTGACGACGTAGTGGCGCTCTATGCCGAGCCGCGAATCAGATCCATCGTGCCGGAAAAAGTCACCGACGCGACTCCCCTGTCATCCGGCATCAGCAGCCATTTAAGCAAAATCAACGCCGACGCCGCCTGGGCGGCCGGTTACACCGGGAAAGGCCGGCTGGTCTGTTCTTTCGATACCGGTGTCGATGGTGACCATCCGGCGCTGGTCTCAAGCTGGCGGGGCAACGATGGCAACTATTCGGCGGCCTGGTTCGACCCTCGCTACGACGGCGAAGAACGGCCGCGGGCGATTGCCAACTGCGGCTACAGCCCCTGCAATACCAAACACGGCACGCACACGATGGGGACCATGGTCGGTCACGATACCGATACGATCGGCGTGGCTCCCGGCGCGGAGTGGATTTCGGCGGCCGTGATCGACGTCACCGGGGCGTCGATTATCGACGCTTTCGAATGGGCGGCCAACCCGGACGGCGACCTGAACACTATCGACGATGTGCCCGATGTTATCAACCATAGCTGGGGGGTTATCGATGTCGGTTGTCAGAACCTGTTCTATGATGTTATCGACGCTGTCGAAGCTCTCGGTATTGTCAATATATTTGCCGCGGGAAATGAAGGTTCGGCGGCGTCAACTATCCGCAACCCGGCCAACGGCGCGGCCGACTCGATCGACTGTTTCGCCGTCGGGAATGTCGATTTCCAGAGCGCCACACCGACCATATATCATGCTTCGTCGCGCGGCCCGTCGGACTGCAACGGAGCAATCAAACCTAATGTCACCGCGCCGGGAGTCAATATCTATTCGTCGATTCCGGGTGGCGGTTATCAGGCGATGACCGGCACCTCGATGGCCGCGCCGCAGGTTTCGGGACTGGTGGCGCTTTTACGCGAGAAAAATCCCAACGCAACCGTTGACCAGATCAAGACAGCCATCCTGAACACCGCCCGTGATTTCGGAAACAATTTGCCGGACAACAATTACGGCTGGGGTGTGATCGACTGCATGGCCGCGCTGAACGCCCTGCCGCCGGGTAATATCGAACCTAATGTCCGCCTGCACAGTTTTGACCATGCGCCGATAGCGCCGGGCGATACGGTCTGGGGGACGATCTACCTGCAAAACAGCGGACAGGATGTATCCAATGTTTCGATCTCACTGACCTCGAATAATCCGCTTGTCACCGTCATTCAGGGGACTGCCGATTTCGGCTTTATTGCCGAGGGGGACGTGGCCCAGGCTGATCGACTGGTGCAGCTTTTTGTTTCTGATGAGGCTCTCGAAGGTGATGTCCCATCACTGGACATGCAGATCACCGGTTCGGGGGGGTACAACAAACCGGCGCATTTGTACCTGCTGATAGCTCCGAGCCTGGAACGAACCATCGGTACTCACGATGTCGGCCGGGTTGTTTTCAGTCTGTCCAATTTCGGCAGTTTCGGGTTCGGGGAAGCCCAGTTCTTTCCGGCCGGAGGGTTGGGTTTCCGCTTCAACGGATCGCCGGACTATCTCTGGCAGGGTGGTTTGATTATCGGTACGGATCCGGACCATGTCTCCGATGGGCTTCAGAACGGATCGGGTGAACTCGACGGAGACTTCGGTGTGATGCCTGGCGGAAATATATCCGTCATAGAACCGGGGCCGCTGGGATCGCAGCAAATGATCGCGCGGTTCGGAGACTACCGGGCCGAAAATCCGCTGGGGGTCGAAATTGTCCAGCTATCGTACGCCTACCCGACTTACCCTTACGACGACTTCATCATTCTGCAGTATGAAATTACCAACCATTGTCCGACCAGTATCGGCGGGTTATATGTCGGTTTATACATGGACTGGGATGTGGTCAATTACAATTCCAACGCGGGCGGTTTCTCTGCTTTCGATGAATACGCCTGGATCGCCTATAATGCCGGCGGTGGAGTAAAAACTCAGCCCCGCGGGGTAATGGTGCTCGAAGGCCCCTTTCATACCGCCCTGACACACCCCGGGTCGCTCGTCGCTTATGAAGGGGACGGTTTCACGGAAGCGGAAAAGTACTGGGCCCTGACCAACGGCACCAGCAGCGCCAATATTTATGAAAACCATTCCACCGACCTTATCCAGTTAGTGGCTGTCGGGCCGCTTAATATGTCACCCGGTCAGACCGACACCGTGGCCTTCGCCCTGCTCGCCGCGGACGATCTGAACGGCATGACCGACGCTTCCGACCGGGCGCGCACCGCCTACAACGATATGGCTACCGATGTGGACGACGACTATGCCGCCGGTATTTTGCCGGGTGGATTCACACTGAACCAGAACTATCCAAACCCCTTCAACCCGAGCACGACGATCTCATTCGTGTTGCCGCGCAAAAGTGACTATCGTCTGAGTATCTACAATGTGGCCGGACAGAAAGTATCGGAAATCACAGGTAAAGGCGGGGTGGGGGTAAACGAGATCACCTGGAATGCCGGAAACCTGGCATCGGGGATATATCTTTACAAACTGACCGCCGGTGATTTCTCCGCCGGCCGCAAGATGCTGTTGTTGAAATAAACAAGACTGCTCCGTTTTGTAATTTGTGATTGTGAATCAATTAATCCAATCCTGACCCGGAGTCTATTCCTTTTATCGAAGGTGGATGCCGGATCAGGCACGGCAAAACGGAGTATTACGACTTGTAATCATGTAATGATGCCAGCAGCATTCTCATTGTCGTCATTCCGGGCCTGACTCGAAATCCAGGTGGTTGAGTCAAACACCCCGGGATGAGGCACCCGCAGTGATTTCAGCCGGGTCCCGAAGCAGAGCTGTTAAAATCAGGTTCAACTTTTCGGCAACAACTGCCGGGCGATGACGATACGCTGCATCTCCGAAGTTCCCTCGAACAGTTCCGTCACCCGGGCATCGCGGTACAACCGTTCCACGTGATATTCACTGCAATAGCCGTACCCGCCCAGCACCTGCACCGCCGAGTGCGTGACTTTGGTGGCCATCTCCGAGGCGAACAGTTTGGCCTGCGCCGCCGCCATCGTGTAAGACTCGCCCTGATCCTTGAGCCAGGCCGCTTTGTAAACAAGACTGCGGGCGGCTTCAAGCTGTACCGACATATCGGCCAGATGGAACTGTATCGCCTGAAAAGCCGCCAGAGGTTTGCCGAACTGCTCGCGTTGGGTCGAGTACTTTACGGCCAGCTCCAGCGCTTCCGCGGCAATACCTACGGCCATAGCGCCGACCGAGATACGTCCGCCATCGAGAGTCGACATCGCAATCTTGAACCCCTCACCTTCCGTACCGAGCAATGCCTCCCGGGGCACTTTGCAGTCCTGGAAAATCAACTCCGAGGTGGGCGAGGCTTTGAAACCCATCTTCTTTTCGTTGGCGCCGACCTCGAACCCCTCGGTTTCACGGTCGACGAGAAAGGCGCTGATCGCCTTTGCTCCCCCGCCTTTTTCCCTGATCGCAAAGACCAGACAATTATCGCACATCGAGCCCATGGTGATAAATATCTTGTTCCCGTTGATCACGTAACCGTCGTCGATTGCCTCGTAAGTAGTCGTAATCGATGCGGCATCCGATCCGGCTCCCGGCTCGGACAGGGCGAAGGCTCCTATGTACTCCCCGGTGCAGATCCTGGGAAGGTACTTCTGTTTCTGTTCTTCGGTTCCATACTTTACCAGCGGGAAACCGTACAGCGAGTTGTGCAGCATCACCACCCCGCAGTGCGACGGGCACCCGCGCGAAAGCTCCTCGCAGGTAACCATGTAGGAGATCGCGTCCATCTCACCGCCGCCGTACTGTTCCGGGAGAGTGATGCCCATCAGGCCGAGTTCACCCATCTCCTTCAGCAGGTCACGATCGATTTTCTGCTGAGCGTCAAACTCCTCGGCGTTCGGCTTCAGTTTTTTCTCAGAAAAGGTGCGGGCCACTTCCTGCACGGCCAGTTGATCTTCATTCAGAGCGTAGTCCATATCACATCCTGTCTTCTTCGCTGTTACATAAACTTAAGCGGGAGTCTAACCGACTCCCGCTCAAAGGTCAATCTAAAACGAACTAATGTCCTACCGGCCGACAAACTCCGCCTTGCGTTTTTCAAGGAACGCTTTGGTTCCTTCTTCCTTGTCCTTAGTGGCACAGATTCCGGCAAACAGCGCGGCTTCATGCTCACAACCGGCGTCAAGGGTGACATTGATCCCGCGGTTGACGGCCTCCTTGGCGGCGGCCACGGCCAGCGGACCGCGCGAGGCGATCTTCTGCGCCATCTCCATCGCTTTGTCCATCAGTTCTTCCGGCGGATAAACCTGATCGACCAGACCGATCCTGAGCGCTTCATCAGCCGGGTAAATATCGCCGGTAAAAATCCACTCCTTGGCCTTGCCGTAACCGACCAGCCGGGCCAGTCTCTGGGTGCCGCCATAGCCGGGGATAATACCGAGGGTGACTTCCGGCTGACCCAGCTTGGCTTTGGCCGAAGCCAGACGAATATCGCAGGCCATGGCAATCTCACAACCGCCCCCGAGAGCAAAACCGTTGATAGCGGCAATAATCGCTTTGGGGAGCTTTTCCATTTTGAAAAGCAGTGACTGACCGCGATCACACTTGGCGCGGCCCGCAATCACATCGCAGACAGCCAGCTCGCCGATATCGGCCCCGGCCACGAACGCCTTGCCTGCACCGGTGAGGATAACACACTTGATCTCATCGTCGGCGGCGATATGATCGAAACAGGCATCCAGTTCGGCAATGGTTTCATCGTTGAGGGCGTTAAGCACATCGGGACGGTTGATCGTCAGCACGCCGACGCCGTTCGACTTCTCCAGTTTTATATTCTTATAGTCCATGACACCTTCCCGCTATTTGCTGTAATCGTAAAACCCGCGCCCGGACTTGCGGCCGAGATAGCCGGCCTGGACCATTGCTTTCAAAAGCGGCGGCGCCGCGTAATGGTGCTGTTTGAACTCGGCGAACAGTATCTCGGCGATGAAATAAGTCGTGTCAAGCCCGACAAAATCGGTCAGCTCCAGCGGTCCCATCGGATACCCGCATCCGAGCTTCATGCCGGCGTCGATATCCTCTTTGGTAGCTACCCCGTCCTGCAAGGCGCGGATGGCGTCGAGCAGGTAAGGCACCAACAGACGGTT
>JAJRTA010000181.1 GCA_024278515.1 Candidatus Zixiibacteriota bacterium | reverse complement strand
GGTTGAAATATTAAAGGCCGGAACTTCGGTCACTCCGCTTTTGGTATTTTATATTGTGACGGCTCTTCTGTTTTCGGTGCGTAATCAGCCTCCGGCGGAATTGTTGTCCCGGCATACCCGGTTGTTCTGGGGAGTCGCTTATGTCGGCCTGTTGTACCCGTTTGTCCGAGCGATAGGTGACGGGTTCCCGGCATCGGCTCCGGTTATTACAGGTGGGGATGCGCTTCTTTTTCTTTTCGGTCTGCTTTGGGTGGGTGATACGGCGGCCATGGGTATCGGCAAATGGCTGGGAAAGCACAAACTGGCGCCGACTGTATCGCCGAATAAGACTGTCGAGGGTTTCATAGGCGGGATTGTCGGGGCACTGGCCATAGCAGTGTTAATGTACTACTGGAGGCTGTCGCAGGTAAGTATATGGCACCTGCTGGTTTGTGCTTTCGGCGCTTCCGTGTTCGGCCAGCTCGGCGATCTTGTCGAGTCAATGTGGAAACGTTCGCTGGGGATCAAGGATTCGTCGCATATAATCCCCGGACACGGCGGGGTGCTCGACAGGTTCGATTCACTGCTGTTCGCCGCTCCGTTTATGTATGTTTATTTGTCACAGATAACGTGATGAGATTACTTGACTACTTTTTTGCCGCCCGTCCATTCCTGCATCTGCCGATCTGGTCTGTTTATCTGGTGAGTCTGCATTATTACCAGCAATGTAACGAATTCAAGTTTGGTCTCTGGTCCCTCGGTGTCATGATTTGCCTGAGCCTGATGGCTTCCGGCGCTTATTACGTCAACCAGATTTACGATTACGAATCGGATGCCATAAACGACAAACTCGGCTTTCTGCAACAAGAATATACCAATGTGCAAGTCTTCATGGCATTGTACATACTTTTCTCCGTGGTGGGAGCTTTATTCTCGGCGCTGGTTTCAAAGTTGATGCTGGTGATATTTTTGCAGGGTTTGGTCTTTGCATGGCTTTATTCCGCTCCGCCGTTTCGGCTGAAGGATCGTCCGCTGGCCGGGCTTTTGGCCAACAGTTACTGTTTTGGTTTTTTGATACCATTGACCGTCTATCCTCCGATAGGTTTGTACCATTACCTTCAGAATCACTTCCTGTGGCCATGTTACTTTTTTCTTACTGTGGCCTCAGTCCATATCATGACCACTTTGCCGGACCGCGAGGGAGATCGTGCCGCCGGGAAAAGAACGATCGCGGTTGTGATGTCGCGCTCTACTTTGAAATCACTCGCCTTACTTCTGATGACAGCCGCCGCTGCGGTTGCGTGGATGGGCGGATATGCTGTTTTGTTCTACCTTGCCATGTTTTCGTGCTTTCCCCTTCTGGCTTGCCTGTTGATTGATTACACCCGTCTGGAGTTGCTCACGGCCAAACTCCCCCTGTTGCTCCTCACTCTGGTGGCCGGATTCTACTACCCGGTTTACCTGCTGTTTATTGTTGCCTTGACTATAACGAGTCGGGCATATTACCGGCGTAGATTCAAAAAAGTCTACCCGGAGTTGGCATGAGATATGTAATATTCTCGATACTGATCCTCTTATTGGTCGTTGTCGGTTGCCGACCGAATCCTCGTTACCGGACCGGCGGTGAAGAACGGCCCGCTCAGGTTGAACCATACCGTCAGAAACGGCTTTCCACCAATGATTCGATTCGTCTCGGCATAATCATGCAAAGTTATCTGGGGAAACCGTACTCCGGCAGGTCTTCTTATGAAAAAGGGGTCGATTGCTCCGAACTGGTGCTCAGCGTGTTCAGAAAGTTCGACCGTCGTATTCTCCCGCGCACAGTGGCCCGTCAATGGCTGGTGGGGGAGCTGGTGCACCGTAATCATCTTCAGTATGGTGATCTGGTCTTTTTCAAAACTGACGGCCGCCCGGTGTCACATGTCGGAATATATGTCGGTTTTGGTGAGTTCTTCCATGCCTCGACCTCGAAGGGTGTAATCATAAGCCGCCTTGCGGAGAAGTACTGGGCTGAACGATATGTCGGCGCCCGCCGGATTCTGCTGGAGCCGGGCAGCTAAGGACAATGACCCCGCTAACTCCCGCCCTTAAACTTAAACTCGAAAACCTGCCGACATCTCCCGGCGTATACATGTTTTACAACGATCGGGGGAAAATCATCTATATCGGCAAGGCCAAGAATCTCCGCAACCGGGTGCGTACCTATTTCCAGTCGAAGCGGCATCAGGATGACAAAACCCGGCGCATGGTGGCTAAGGCGGTAGATCTTGAACTGATGCTGACCGACAATGAAATCGAAGCCTTGATCCTTGAAGCCAATCTGATCAGGGAGCACAAACCGCGTTACAACATCGATCTGAAGGATGACAAACATTTTCCGTATATCAAGATTACGGCCGAGCCGTTTCCGAGAGTGTTGATTGTGCGCCGTCTTGAAAAAGACGGCGCTACCTATTTCGGTCCGTACACTTCCAGCAGGAAGATGCGTAAGACAGTGGCCCTGTTGACCCGGATGTTCACTATTCGTACCTGTAATCTGGTCATACCGCACCCGAGCGGCAAAAAACAGAAAGTCTGCCTCGATTATCATATCAAACGATGTTTCGGCCCCTGCGAGGGTCATCAAAGTAGGGAAGAATACGCCGAGTTGGTTGAGGCCGTGGTGATGGTTCTTTCCGGCAAATCGAAGTCCCTGATCGATCAATTATCTGTCAAAATGAAACAGGCCTCGGATGAAATGAAATACGAAGAGGCGGCGCGGATTCGTGACCAGATCGAAGCGGTCAGGGCGTTGATGTTCAAACAGAAAGTAGATGTCGGCGAGCTGGTGGATCGTGATATCGTGGCGATGGCGCGCGAGGAGCGTGATGCCGTGGCTGTCGTTATGCAGATCAGGCAGGGCGCCCTGATCGGGCGGCAGGATTTTCAGATGGCGGTTGACAAAGCGGACGCGGACCGGGTTGTGCTTGAGAACTTTATCGAACAGTATTACAACAAGCAGCCCAATCTGCCGGAGGAAATCCATCTGCCATTTGACCCGACCTCGGTCAGCCTGTTGCGCGCATGGCTGAAAAAGCTCAAAGGAAGCGTGGTAAAAGTGGCCGCACCCAGGAAAGGCGAGAAGTTCAAGCTGCTTGATCTCGCTACCGCCAACGCTCGCTTGCTTCTTGATGAACTTCTGATCCAGAAGAAAAAACAGACCGAGCGCACCAGCAAAATGGTCACCGCGCTGAAAGATGAGCTGAAACTGCCCCGGTCACCGCGCCGGATGGTCTGTTTTGATATTTCCAACACGGGGGAGACCGATGCTGTCGGGTCGTGTGTCCTTTTTGAGAACGCGAAACCGAAAAAATCCGGTTATCGGCATTTCAAAATCAAGAGCGTTACCGGGCAGGATGATTTCAGCATGATGCGCGAAGTGATCGGGCGGTATTTTCATCGTATAAGGAAGGAAGACGACACCCCGCCCGATCTGGTGGTAGTGGATGGAGGCAAGGGCCAGTTGAACGCGGCTCTCGCGGAGCTGCATTCGCTGGGTTTTGCCGACCAGTTGATAATCGGGCTGGCCAAACGCCTCGAAGAAGTGTTCATTCCCGGGATTTCCGACTCGATAATTATAAACCGCAGTTCACCGGCTTTGTTGCTTCTGAAACAGTTGCGCGACGAGGCGCATCGTTTTGCGATTACCTACAATCGCAAGGTCCGTTCCAGACGCACGATCAAATCCGCTTTGGACGACATCCCCGGTATCGGTCCGGCGAGACGGACGATGCTGCTCAAACATTTCGGCTCCATCGAGACTGTCAGAAACGCAACCATCGAGGAATTGACTACACTGAAAGGTATCACAAAAGAGATGGCGGAAAAGATCAAAAGCCGTTTATTGAACCAATGAGTGAAACAGTACAGTCTATTTGTAATTGCGTTCTGAACGCCTCTGAACATATACTCCAGCTATGACCCGGATTCCAAAGGCATACACGGTGACCGCGATCACCCGCCGGATTAAAGAAACACTCGAAAGCCAACTGCGGGGAGTGTGGATCGAAGGCGAGGTGTCCAACTATATTCATCACAGCTCCGGGCACAGATATCTGAATCTCAAAGATGAGAACGCCACGATCAGGCTGACTATCTGGCGGTCGCTCGGGAGCTATCTTAAGTTCGAGCCGGAAAACGGCCAGAAAGTGCTTGCCTACGGCGATATCACGGTCTATGAGAAAGGCGGCAGCTATCAGTTGAACTGCCGCAAGCTGGTCCCGGTCGGAGTCGGAGAACTGGAACTGGCCTTTCGTCAGCTTTATGATAAATTGCAGGCAGAAGGGCTGTTTGCCGAGGATCGCAAGAAAGAATTGCCCGCTTTTCCACAGAAAATAGGGATTGTAACATCTCCGACCGGCGCGGCGATCCGCGACATTATCCAGATCTCCCGCCGCCGCAACAACACAGTCGAGCTGATCATCTACCCGGCTCAGGTGCAGGGAGACGGCGCCGAGAGAACGATTGCCGCCGGCATCGAGTATTTCAACAGCCGCGATGATATCGACATAATCATCACCGGCCGCGGCGGCGGGTCGCTTGAAGACCTGTGGCCGTTCAATACCGAGACAACCGTGCGGGCCATCGCCGCTTCCCGGATTCCGGTGATTTCCGCGGTCGGGCATGAGGTCGATACCACGCTTTCTGATCTGACCGCCGACCTGCGGGCGCCGACTCCATCGGCAGCGGCAGAACTGGCTGTATGGCCGCGACAGGAAGTTATCGATCGGGTGGACGGTATTGTCCGTCGCCAGGCCGCACTGCTGGATCGTATGGTCGGAACTGCCCGGACTGCGCTCAATTCCCTGCTGAGTCGTCCCGTTTTCAGCCGCCCTCTTGACCATATCATGCAACGTCAGCAGTACCTCGACCAACTTACCAAAGCTCTTTCAACAGCCGGAAAAAGTAGTTTCGAAAAACGACGCAACCGGTTATCTTTGGCTCTTACGCGGCTGGAGACGCTTTCACCGCTGAAGATTCTGGCTCGAGGATACTCGGTCAGCCGTTGTCTGCCCGGTGGCGAGCTGGTGCGGTCTGTTAAGGAGATCAATCCCGGTGAACGAATGGAGACAGTGCTGGCCGATGGTCTTGTAACGTCGCTTGTTGAGGAAGCGAAACCGAAAAATAAAAAATGACCGCTCAAAAAAAACATACCGATTTCGAAACCGCTCTTCAGCGGTTGGAAGAGATTACCGAAACGCTGGAATCAGGGGAGACTACTCTGGAAAAATCGATCGAACTTTATACCGAGGGGCTTGCCCTGGCTAAGGATTGTCATAGAAAGCTGGAATCGGCGGAAAAGAAGATCAGGATAATCGCTGAAAAGAACAACCTTACGGTGGAAGAAGATTTTGAACCGGAGGGTGATTTGTGATGCCGGCTGAGACGATCGACGGCGGCACTTTTCTGAAGAGCGGTCACCAGTTGGTCGACAGACTGTTGGACAAATATCTTCCGTCTGAAACCACGGAACCCAGAAGTCTCCACAAAGCGATGCGCTATTCGGTTATGGCCGGGGGAAAACGGCTCCGTCCGCTTCTGGCTCTGGCTTCATGGCAGTATTGCGGGGGAAAGAGTGAAGGCGAGGATCTTCCTATTCATCGCGCTATGGTCGCTCTTGAAATGGTTCATACATATTCGTTGATCCATGATGACCTGCCCTGTATGGACGATGATGACCTGCGTCGCGGTCAGCCGACCTGTCACAGGAAATTCGGAGAGGCCATTGCCGTACTGGCCGGTGACGCGCTCCACGATATAGCCTTCGAGCTGATGGCTTCCACCGGACGAACCGAACCGGTTATTGAGCTCGGCCGGGCTATCGGTACCCAGGGGATGTTAGGCGGGCAGGTGGCTGATATCGAAGCGGAAGGGCGTGAGATCGACGAGGCCGGGATCACCGAAATTCATCGCCGCAAAACCGGCGCGCTGATCCGCTGTGCCGTGCGTGTCGGGGCTATTCTGGCCGATGCTCCGCCTGAAAAGCTGGCTAAGCTCAGCCGCTTTGGCGAGCTTATCGGACTGGCCTTTCAGGTAGTCGATGATATTCTCGATGTCGAGGGTGACCAGAAATTGCTGGGAAAGAAAGTCGGCTCCGACAGTAAGAACCTTAAGGCTACCTATCCGGCTGTAGTCGGATTGGATAAGGCCCGCGAAAAAGCAAAAAACCTTATTGATAATGCGATTGAATTACTTGGTGAGAAAAATGACAATGTGCTCGGACAAATTGCGTATTTCATTGGACAGCGCAGAAGCTAAACCTTATGTTGGCCCCTGAATGAAATATCTGGATAAAATAAAATCTCCCGCTGATGTAAAAAAGCTCACAACCGATGAAATGGTCGAACTGGCCGGGGAAGTTCGGCAGGAAATCATCTCGGCCGTGTCCAATACCGGCGGGCATCTGGCCACGAACCTCGGAGCAGTGGAACTGACTATCGCTCTTCATCATGTTTTCGACCTTCCAACCGATAAAGTCGTCTGGGATGTCAGCCATCAGGTTTACGCTCATAAACTGCTGACCGGACGACGTGACCGTTTTCATACTCTCAGACAGTATAAAGGACTGGCCGGATTTACCAAGCGAAGCGAATCGGAGTACGACGCTTACGGGGCGGGTCATGCGTCAACCGCTATTTCCGCCGCGCTGGGGATAGCCGCGGCCCGTGACAACGCCGGGCAGGACTACAAAGTTGTGGCTGTGGTGGGTGATGGCTCGCTGACCGGCGGATTGGCCTTTGAAGGGCTCAACAACCTCGGCACATCGAAGAAGGATATGCTGGTAATCCTCAACGATAACACCTGGTCGATCTCGAAGAATGTCGGGGCTATGTCCAAGTATCTGACCAGCATCATGGCTGATGAAAAGTTCAACCGGCTTCGTGATGAAATCTGGGAACTGACCGGACGTTTCAAGCGTCGTGACAAAATACGTTCGGCGATTTCACGGATCGAGGGGTCGATCAAGGGAATGTTGGTGCCGGGCGGACTGTTCCAGAATCTCGGCTTTCGGTATTTCGGTCCGATCGATGGGCACGATCTTCCGCTGGTGATCAAAACGCTTCAGAGCCTGAAGAATCTCGGCGGTCCGGTGTTGCTGCATCTGGCCACAGTCAAAGGGAAAGGTTACGCTCCGGCCGAGGGTGACCCGGCCAGCTACCACGGGGTGGGTAAATTCGATAAAGTCACCGGGAAACCGGATAAAAAAACAGGACTACCGGCTTACACCAAAGTGTTCGGCGACTCTATGATCGAACTGGCCCGAAAAGATCAGCGGGTAATCGCCATAACTGCCGCGATGACCTCCGGTACCGGACTTGACCGGTTTGCGAAGGAGTTTCCCCAACGATTTTACGATGTCGGTATCGCCGAAGAACATGCCGGTTGTTTCGCGGCCGGTCTGGCCGCCGAAGGGGCGCGACCGTACGTTGTGATCTATTCGACTTTTCTGCAACGGGCCTATGACCAGATTATTCATGATATCGCCCTGCAAAAACTGCCGGTTGTGTTCTGTATTGACCGGGCCGGTCTGGTCGGCGAAGACGGCCCCACACACCACGGCGCTTTTGACCTGTCCTACCTGTCGGCGGTGCCGGACCTGACCGTGGCGGCGCCAAAAGATGGTGATGAACTTATTGCCATGTTGCACCAGACGATCGACAGCGAACGGAACGGCCCGGTGGCGATTCGGTTCCCGCGGGCGGCGATTCCGTACGAACTGAAAGGGAAGCTGCACAGTATTGATTGGGGCCGGTGGGAGGAATGTACGCCGCTGACCGATACGGTTGTGCTGGCGGTCGGGACTATGGTCGCTACGGCGATAGAGGCTCGCACGAAACTCGCGGATCAGGGGATAGAAATCGGTGTTGTCAACGCACGGTTTGTTAGTCCGTTCGATATGGATTGCCTTGACCGAGTGATGACAACGGCGAAGAGAATTATAACCATTGAAGAGAATGTCTATCGCGGGGGATTCGGGCAGGCTGTAGGCGCGTATCTGATGAGCCACAAATACAATGGTGAATTCAGATCGTATGCAACCCCTGATCGTTTTGTAACCCATGGCGCGCGAGACCTGCTACTGAAGGAGATCGGGCTTGACCCGGACGGCATCACCGAAAGTATTCGCTCGATAGTCCGAAAAGAGCACACCAACGGCGGCTTTCTGCAAAAACTGATGTTCCGGCGCAACGACTCCGCGCGCAGGAAAACATCGTCAAGGCAGCCCCATCTGGTTCATAGCGAAGAGAAAGACTAAGGCAAATGCGATTCGGCCTGATTGCCAATCTTAAGCGGGCAGGAGCCCGGGATGCCATAGCGACAGTCGTCAACTGGGTAAAGACAAACGGACACGAATTGCTATGCAGCGCCGAAGAGCTTGATTCGATCTGCAGCGATACGGCCAAATCCGTTCCGCGGGCCGAACTGGCCAGAGATTCGGACATCCTGATTTCCATGGGCGGTGACGGCACGTTTCTGGCCTCGGCACGGGCGGTGGGAGCTGCCGGCACACCGGTACTGGGAATCAACCTCGGGTCGCTCGGCTTTCTGACTCAGTTGCGACCTCATCAGCTTTAACATTCACTGGATGCCATTGTGCGCGGGGAGTTTCAGGTTGAAGAACGGATGTTGCTTAAGACCGATATTGAGGGCCACCCCCGTCTTGATTCACCTTTCGCGCTGAATGATGTTGTGATCGATAACGGCCCGGTAGCGCGCCTGATTGATATCAAATTGATCGTCAACGGTGAAGAACTGGTTACCTACCGGGCTGACGGGCTGATCCTTTCGACTCCTACCGGTTCGACCGCGTACTCTCTGGCTGCAGGTGGGCCAATATTGCATCCGGCCATGCAGGCGATTGTCGTTTCACCGATTGCCGCTTTCTCGCTTTCGACTCGCCCGATGGTCTTTTCGGCCACGGATATTCTCGAGCTTCGGGTCGGCTCGGAACACGGGGTGGCCGGTCTGACCCTTGACGGTCAGATAAGCGCGCCGCTCTCCGACACCGACCGGCTGATTATCTCTCAGGCCGGTTTTCGCCTTAAAGTTGTTGTTTTTCCCACCAGCAGTTTCTACAAAGTCCTCAAGGAAAAGTTGCACTGGGGGATTTCACCCAAAGGTGATTGACGTCCCTTTCTTGTTTTGGCTGATTGATTTTCCTTTCTCCATTTTATGTTGACAGCTTGCTGTGGTATCTGTTTTATCGCATAGAACAAGAGATGAACCGTTCGATTGTATACAAGGATGACAGAGTATTATCTTACAGTCGACTTAGATAAATGGACAGAAAGATTATGATGAAATTGTTGATGGCGGTAGTAATGTCCGGCCTGTTATTTATGGCTTGCGCCGACCGTAAGGATGAGGCGGAAAAACTGGGGCAGGAAGTAATGGACCAGGAAGCGGAGAGCCTGAGTGTTACCGATGAGGCTTTGGTCGACAGCAGCGCCATAGTCGAGGATGTCGATACCGGCACAAATGCCGAAGCAAGCCTGGACAGGAACGAGGATATCGCCGAAGCGCCGTCCGGCGAAGGGTACACGGTGCAGGTGGCCTCATGTCCCAGTTATGAATACGCCCAGTACCTGGTTGACCTTTACCGCAAGCGGGGGTACGAGCCATACATGGTCAGGTATATGGAAGATGGTACGCAGTATTACCGGGTGCGTATTGGAGCGTTTGAAACACTGGCCGAGGCGAAAGCTTTGCAGGCGGAATTACTGGACAAATACTCACTCGACACCTGGGTCGACTTCAAGAGCGACTGATATTATTCGATAGGTTTCTCACCGCCTCAGTTGTATCCGAGTGGTCCATGGTTTGTCTTAGGATCAGCTGCGTTACAGGCTTATGGCTTTGATCCTGTTGCAGAGGGTCCTGCAGATTCATTCCGGCGAATCCGTGTGATCATGCGCTGTCGTTCTATATGCGGTCTGGTGTCGGGTTTCAAACAGGCTTGCGACCTGTTCAGGCCTCAATACTACCTAAGCAGGGTTTATTTGCGTCTTCGCTGTGACATGGGCGGGTAACTAAGGGCTACTGCGGGTTCCGGCGACTTTCAGCGAAGCTCCGTGTGGTGATCCGCCCGGGGGTATTTTCACATGATTTTACACTGATCGATCCGAGATGTTTCGGAGGGAAGCCCTCGAATCTTTTCCCACTTGCGGAGTGAACTTTTTGGCCCTATGTTCGTCCAGATAAAGATGATGCTGAAACAATTCTCATCGGAGGAAAAATGAATCGCAAGTTTGTTGGCACGGCGTTGTTGCTTACTT
>JAJRTA010000180.1 GCA_024278515.1 Candidatus Zixiibacteriota bacterium | reverse complement strand
TTGCCGAC
Source organism: Candidatus Zixiibacteriota bacterium (assembly GCA_024278515.1). Classification (GTDB taxonomy): domain Bacteria; phylum Zixibacteria; class MSB-5A5; order GN15; family FEB-12; genus JAJRTA01. The sequence goes on along the minus strand of JAJRTA010000180.1, from coordinate 3,626 downwards.
ATCGGCCAGCAGCGCCCCGGCAATAAGATAGTCCCGGTTGACCTTTGTACCCTTGTCTCCGTGCATCTCCTGAAGCACTTCATAACAGGCGATACACATTCTGCACACCGCGCGTACGTGATCGATAAACGTGATCCTGACATTCTCCGCCAGCAACGTAAAGGGAATGTTGCGCAGCAACTCTTCGCTCCAGCCCCGGAACTCGATCGCGTCCATCCAGCAGGCGATAGTGCTTTCTCTCAGTCGGGCGTCTTTGATTTCATTGATTTCGGGCAGTAATCTCAGGACGACTTCACTCATGGCAACCTCTCATTGTTTCAAACCAATCCATACGGGACACTCATAGTCCGGTACCGGCACGGCCAAACTGCCCCGGCGTGAACCTTCCGGGGTCACCCATAATATCGAGGCGGCAGGCGGAAATCAACAGGATTCTAAGGCGAACAGCATACTATCAAGCGAAAAAAACAGGTGCCATTATGACGCGATTTTATGGTTGGCATACGTCCCGTGCACCTATAATGACCTGGACCGGGCAGCCCACTATTCATACTAAGGACTGGATGCCGGATCAGGTCCGGCAAGACGGAGTATCACAACCTGTATGGATGCCGGCAGTATTCTCACTGTCCCGTCATTCCGGGCCTGACCCGGAATCCAGACAGTTAAACTCGTGCGCAACGACCAACCACCTCCCGTCTCCGCCCGCGGCGGAGCCACCCCTAACAAAAGGAGATTTAGATTGTTGTCGATGTACGTCCCGTACGCCGACATTACCTGAAAGGAGTAAGGTAGCGGGTCTCAAACAGACCTGAGGAGTGACAATCCGTATTTTCCGACTGCGATACTGTGCAAATCAAAAGAGGCCGGACAATTATGCCCGGCCTCATGACAAAGAACCTGTTTTTTCTGTTATTTGTTCTGACCCTTATTCCCGAACATATAATCTATCAGGCTCATCAGATCGGAAATATCAAGCTGACCGTTTTTATCCATATCGGCGCTTGCGTTCAACAACGGCGGAGGGCCGCCCGCAAACTGGTAATCGATCAGGTACAGCAGGTCGGCAATATCTATCTGCCCGTCAAGATTGACATCGCCGACCAGCAGTCCGATGATATGCACCAGCCCCGATTCCGAGAATGGTGACCCATCGTTAAACTGCCCCGAAACCGTGTATGGAACCAGCGAGGTATCATACAGCGGCATATTGTATTCGATAAAATCGAAAACCGGTTCGGTGATTTCCAGAACCTTGCCGGTAAACCCGGGGAAGCCGTCGATCACCTGCGCTCCGGTTGGAGTGAGACTGCCATTGATCATGATCGTGGCCGGGTCGACATCGGCGGCGGTGTGCCCGTCAGCAAAATTGCCCAGGTAAAACAGCGCCGACATCGGATCAACCCGGTAGGCATCGATCATCCGCAGCGGATCAGGACGTACGACTGTCGTGTAGTCGGCCTGCCCAACCTGCACCCGGACAGTAATATCACAAGTAACTTCGTCACACTCGTTTGAAGCAGTAACGCCGAATGTGTAGATACCGCTGGAGTCGGCCGGAAAACAAAGTTGTCCGTTCTCGTAAGTTCCCCCATTGTTCACATAGATATCGACAGCATTAATAATCGGCAGATCAATACAAACTGTCTGGGTATCCTCGACAAACAAAACAATAGTACCGTCCGGGCAGTCGATCTGAGGTAGATCGATCGCTGTCATGTCCAGTTGCACAGAGCATGAATCCACACCGCAGAATGTCTCGGCAATAATCGTTATATCGTACACGCCGGAGCTGTCAATCGGCACACATACAACTCCCTGAACCGGATCCCAGGTGCCAGACGGCAGGACCGTGACCGTTGCCGTGTCGGGTAATATCGCCGCCGGAAAACAGTACTCTCCGTTATTACAAACCGTATCGATGATATTGCCGGGGCACTCAACGACCGCCGCCTCGCCCTCGATAACAGTGATCAGAGAACTGTTGGTGTCGGCATCGCCGCAGGCATCGATCGCAATTATCGTAAGGTCGAACAGACCGGCGGTATCGGGCACAAAGCAGTAGTTGACGCCGTCGACATAACCGGGAATGCTGAAAATGGTATCGATAACCTCGGCTACGCTGTTTTCCACGTAGAACTCCGTGCACAGCGGCGTCCCCAGGTCACACATCACTACGGTAAACTCAGGGTCGGACATCCCGACCACAGGGTGCGCGTTCACCCAGGCCTGAAACGAGAAAGAACAGGTATCTCGCAAATCACCTTTACCGGCGACAAGATCGATTGTGATATTTTGGCCGGAAATGTCATAAGTTAGCGGAATACAAACCTGGTTGCCGTCAACCCAGGCCGGTTCCGAGGCTGTCACCCAGTCGGCGTTGACCACCTCGAACGGTAAACATAGCGTGTCCGGATCACATACAGAAAGGTTCGTATCAGGTGGACAGGTGATTTCCGGATTGGCCGCCACTTCACCGATAGTGTAACAGTGCGGTCCATCCCAGGCCGGAAAGACGTCCGGACCGGCCCATTTCCATACTCCCGAAGGACGATAGAACGATGAATCGAGGCAGATTTCTCCACCGTTATAGGCGGCGTCTATGGGACCGATTTCGATAGTAAAAGCGACATCGTCGAATCCGGCCGGCATCCCCACCTGAAACAACCTGAAACCGCCGAACCCGACCGTGTCGGCGCCCATTCCATCGTCCGAGAAGTGGTTGATGAAAAAGCCGCCGTCGAATTGTGTTTTTCCCAGTGTCCCGGTTGTGTCGGCAACGGTCGCCCCCCACTGGGCGCCGGTGCTCGAGCTGACCGCGAAGCCGTTGGTTATGCCGCCGTGGTTGTCAGCGTCACTTGTAACACGCAGATAGAATGTGATCGGTACGCCTGTCTCAAGTCCGCCGGTAGCGTTAAGGCCGTCCACATGATCCAGCGTAATCGACTGGCCATACGCAAGTCCGGCCAAACCAACAACCATCAGCCCGCCAATGAATAATGCCCTCAGTTTCATCTTGATTCCCTCCTGGGATCTCCTGTCATACATTTCATATTTCTCATTGAGCGAATCGGGGTAGTATATTAAAATACGCTCAAAGAAGTAATTATAAAAATAATATAGCCCCTGCAGGACTTGTGTCAAGACCGACCATGAATATTTGACCGGATGACAGTTACAGCCCAAACGGAGACAATGACAATGAAAACGGAACAGTTCAGCCGATTAAGCCGGGAAGAGCTTGAAGCAATACTGGAAGATTTCGCCAAAAACTGGCTGGCCCATGACGGCCTCTGGTTTCAGGCGGTGGAAAGGCATTACGGTCTGGAAAAGGCGATTGAGCTCGACGCCGAAGCCTGGCGGCAATTCACCCGTATCGAGGCCAAACGGATAATGAAACGTCACAAAATCGAACCGGGCGGCGGCCTCGAGGGGCTGAAGAAAGCGCTCGGTTTCAGGATGTACGCGCTGTTGAATGAGCAGCAGATTATCAACGAAACGGAGACCTCGTTTGAATTCCGGATGATCGACTGTCGTGTTCAGTCGGCTCGTGAGCGCAAGGGGATGGACCTTTTCCCCCGCAAATCGGTCGGGCAGGTGGATTATGCCGGGTTTGCTGAGACAAT
>JAJRTA010000179.1 GCA_024278515.1 Candidatus Zixiibacteriota bacterium | reverse complement strand
GTTTCAAATATCTTTGCGAGGTGACGTTGACGCGCTTCCTGGATCGGCGCGCTGTCGGTAACCACCCTGCCGACATTTGCGGCTTTGATCTGACAAGCCCGAACCGGTTCCGGTTGGTCATCGACCTGCACCAGGCAAAGACCGCAACCGTCATCATGGCACTCCGGCAGAGCCGGATGGTGGCATATATGAGGGACGTAGATATCGGCAGCAAGCAATGCCTTCAGCAGGCTGTCGTCCGGGCCTGCCTCAACCGTCTGTCCGTTGCAGGTCAGCATCCTACCATGAATGGCTGATAGCGTTCTGCGGACAGGCCTCGACGCACGGCAGGGGGGGCGGGTCCGAGGCTGGTTTGCATTCGGAGCAGACATAAGCCAGAGAACGCCGGTGTTCCTCGACTACCGCCGCGACAAGGTCGTCGTAATCATCCTCGATTATGGCAAAGACATCCTGAGGGCAGGCATCGACACAATCATGCTCCGTGCATTTCAGACAACCTTCCGTCTCTATAGTGATATAGTAATCACCCGATCCGTCGGTGTATCCGTAATTCGCCTTCATTTCATTCTCCGCTTTGATTTCATTAATTGCGCATCCCTGTTTCTGTTCAGGCGACTCCCTTGGCCTGTCGTTTTTCGTAAAGCGTTTTGGCGAAAAGCGCCGCACCCAGGGCGCCGGCTATCTGTGAATCGAACTTTGTCTGAATCGCCTTCACCCCCAGAATCTTTTCGATTCGTTCGACCACGCCGCGATTTTTGGCGATGCCGCCGGTGATGAAGAACTTCTCCTGCATCCCCACCGACTCCAGAAGCGAGGCCACGCGCTGAGCCATCGCCGCACAGTAGGCCGCGAGAACTTTCGATTTGGGCCAGCCGTCTTTCAAAAGAGCCATTGATTCGGACTTGGCAAACACTACGCAGGTCGACGACACCGGCGGCGGTTCCTCATCGACCTGGAACGACATCTCGCCGATCTCGGTTACCGGTACTTCCAGCAGATCGGCCAGCACTTCCATGCCACGCCCGGTACCTGCGGCGCATTTGTCGTTCATCTTGAAATTGGTGACCTTACCTTTTTCATCACAGTGGATCGCTTTGCAATCCTGCCCGCCCATATCAAGAATGGTACGGACTTCATTGCCGGCCATAAAATTCGCGCCGCGCGCATGACAGGCAATCTCGGTGACAGCCTTGTCGGCGAACGGAACATTGACCCGGCCGTAGCCGGTGCCGACGACGAAATTGATGTCATCCCGGGTCATGCCGGTATCCTTGAGCGCTCCTTCAAGAGCGCGGCGGGCCGAGTCCGGCGAGTTGGAACCGGTACGGACGTTGTTGAACGCGTACAATTCGCCATCGACACAGATAACAGCCTGCGACGATACCGAGCCGACATCGATTCCGGCGGTAACGATGTTGCCTTCGCGCCAGTCTTTATTTTCATCGCGCCAGTTATATTCGGACCAGCGCCAGAATTCCTGTTTATTCTCCGTCATTTGTTTCCCTTGCTCCTTTCGACAGCCACCAGGGCGGCGCCCAGAGCGCCAATATACTCTCTGTCATCAGGTATTACAAATTCAGTTTCAAGCGACCTTGAAAGCGAGTTGACGAAACCGGGATTGTAGGCCACCCCGCCGATCAACGCCACTTTCTGCTCTATCCCCACGCGCCGCACCATCGAGGCCACCCGGCTGGCGATAGCATCATGCACCGCACGGGAGATGTCTTCTTTTGATGTCTCCGCGTGCAACAGCGAAACCACTTCCGATTCGGCGAACACCGTGCACTGGGCGTTCATGGGAATCGAACGGGTTGATTTGAGAGAAATCTGACCGAACTCCTCGAGCGTCATCTCCAACGCCCGTGACATCGACTCCGCAAACGAACCGGCTCCTGCGGCGCATTTCTCATTAACGGCAAAATCAACAACCTTGCCCTCTGCGCTCACTTTGATACCGCGTCCTTCCTCGGCGCCGACATCAATAACCGTGCGTGCTTCGGGCAACACATGGACCGTTCCCACTGCGTCGGCTCCTACTTCGGTGATCTGGCTGTTCGCCTGCGACACAGCCTTGCGCCCGGCGCCGGTGGATACGATCTGTTCAATATCCGATTCTTTTATCCCGGCTTCAGCCGCCGCCTGTCGGAGGCACACGGTGGCCGATTCCGCCTGTTCCAGTCCGGCCGCTTTCATACCCCGGCCTGTAACCCGGCCATCTTTGAGAATGACCACCTTGATCGTTTTCGAACCTACGTCAATTCCTGCTGTAATCATCACATCTTTCCACTATAACTATTGAGCTTTCTGCAACATATCGATTCCGAGTGTCTCCATGAACGAGTCTATCCTCGCCATCACCCGTTTCTCATCGAATTCACGTTCATCACCCATATTGCCTTCGAAGGTCATCACCGGCACTCCGGCCTCGGCGATACCGAGCCGGTTTTCCATAATACCGCACGACAACCCTTCGCAACCGCGGTTCAGGTGCAGCATGACACCATCAACCCCCCACTGTTTGACGATCTGCAGCATCATCCTGGTTTTGATGTTGGGGTCGTAGAAATGCTGCCACTCCGGTTTTGAAAGATTCCAGTCGGCCAGGATTCTCAGGGCCTGGTCGCGCGTGGTGATCGACTCACCTTTCTGCATCGGCGTGGTGCGCGGTCCCCAGGTTCCGTCCGGTTTGTCCTCCCAGATTCCGATCAATCCGAATGTGTACAGCGAACCGATCGACACCGCACCGAAATTCTCAAGATACCTGAACACTTTGAGAAATCCCCACGGGGGCTGGGTATCGGACATCAGGCGACAACGTTCGTTGGGCACCGCCGCGATCTGATTGTCAACCCGATACTTCACCTCATCGCGCAACTCCTCGTAGAAGTCAGCGATCTCTTTGGAATGCTTGGCCAGGGTACCATGCACGTAGAGCGAGTACATGGTTTTCTCGTCCAGCGGGGCCGGTTTGGCCATATTGAGATAGCAGACCTCGGCCCAGGCCGATGTCGAGCGGCACTCGTTTTCGACCGCTTCGATCAACAAATCGTCCTGGTACTTGCGTCCGGTTATTTTCTCAAGCCATTCTATCGACTCATGCATCTGGTTGACGACAAACATCAAACGGTTTTCATCGAGATCCTCGTACGGTCCCACCGATACATCGATACAGAAGTACGGAATCTTCTTGTACTCGGCCACATGCTGGTACCACTTGCCGTGACTGCAACAGATATGATCCTGGAAGCAGAAATCCGGCGAAGGATACTCGCCGCCGAAAGCGTACTTGTTGAGATACATCGATCCCCAGTAGTTGCGCATGTAACTGCACAGGTCCCGCGCCCAGCCTTTGGCCTCGGCCGCTTCCATACATTCTTTGGACAACTGTTTGTCGAAGGCCAGCGACGCTCCGTAAGGTTCGCCGGTGATGTTGTACACATCGCGCCCCAGTCCGGCCGGAATGGCGTCGAACGACCAGGCGCCGCCGGTCCAGCGAAGACCGCCGTTCTTGTGCGCGTCCTGGTATTCTTTGTAATACTTCAGACGCAGCTCTTTGGCTTTGTTCCAGCTCTTCAGCGGTTCGGTTTTATATTCAGCCATAGATACCTCTTACCTCTATCAAAAAAGTTCTTCTTCGCCGACCATCTCAAGAAACGCCTCGACCCGTATCCGCATCGGTCCCAGCGGCACCGTCACATCGAATTCCAGAAACAGCGTCGGGAAACCGTTTTCATTAAGATACTCTTTCAACGGCGGCATATCGCATTCGTGCGGATCACAGAACTTCTGCTGAATCAACAGAACTCCATCGACATTGAAATCTTTCGCCAACTGCAAAATATGCGGGAAACGCGAGCGCGTTTCGAAATCCTTGGTCGGGCAGGTGGGACGATCGACATACCGGTTGGCAATATCGCTCAGGATATCGCCGTTGGTAAACTCCACCGAATTCCAGAAATAACGCGACCCGGTACAGTGATCATCGGTGACAACCGTCGCGCCGACCGACTCGACCATCCTGATGAACTCGGTGTCGTCGTCTTCGGAGCCGACAATCATCAGACGCGCGCCGGTCTCACGGTCAAGGCGGCGTTCTTTCAACTCCGGCAGGATTCGTTTAAGCTCGGCGTTGTGCTCTTTCTTATCGACCATGAACGATGAGGCCACCATCACCATCGCCTCCAGACCGGTCAGGGCCGGATTGGGACCTTTGCGCAGATCGTAAACCTCGTGGGCGAGGCGGCGGCTCTCGTTGTAAACTTCGGCCGCTTCGCGTAAGGCTTCGTCGGTGATCTCCCGGCCGGTCCATTCTTCGAGCGACCTGCGGAATTTGGCCAGCTCACCGGCAAGGTAACTGCGCGCGTGATCGGTCTGCACTTTGTTCGGCATGTAGAGATAGTAGGCGTAGTCGACCGGCACATGGTTGCGCCACGAAGTAAACGACTGCCTGAGATGCAGGCAGGACTGGGCCAGCATGATCCCTTTCATATAATTGAAACGTCCCTTCAGACCCTGCGCCAGAACATCACGGCAGAACGGACAGTACATGCCGAAAATATGCGGCTCGGTCACATCCTGCGGCTCGTGAGAACCGAGCATCCGCACCGGCAGATGTCCGGCGGCATAGATCAACTCCTCCGGGGCGTAGCTGCAAAAACAGCCAACTACCTCGCCATCGTTTTTGGTCAGCCAGTCGCGCGCATAGTCATGACGCTTCTCATACCATTCAAAAAACTTAGAAAACATAATCCTCCTGCCGGCATTATGATGCCTTTATTCCATTCAAATAGATTTTCAATAACTGGTCCGAGAGCTTGCTCACATCCCGGTTTTTCTCGGCGTCGTACCAGGTGTAAACCCAGTTGAGCGACCCGTACAGAAACAACGAGACAAGGTCGGCGTCGTGCCTGCGTCCGTCCAGATTTTCCGCGACAATTTTACGCACCAGACGGTAGTACCTGCGTCGAATAGCCAGGACTTCCCGATAGTATTTGCCGGACAATGATTCCATCTCATGCACGCACACCTTCAGATCGTCCATGTTCTCGACAAAGAACTCAAAATGGTTGTCCAGCACGGCGCGAAGACGCGCCTCTTTAGTATCGCATGATTGCAGACGATGCCTGAGCGTCTCGTGCAGCGTCGTAAAGGTGTGATGTTGCAACGCGTACAACAGCTCGTCCTTGTTGGTGAAATAGTAATAAATACCGGACAGATTTATCCTGGCCTTTGCCGCGACATCACGCACTGAAGCGCCCTCGAACCCGTCGCGGGCGATCACATACGAGGCCGCCTTGAGAATCGAATGCATCCGCTTCTCATACTGACGGTTCCGGCGGACATTGCCGTTACGGGATACCACTTTCGGGATTTCGTTTTGTCTCATTATGGCTCGACCTGTTTTGATCCGGTTTAATTCGGCCGTTTAATTAAATCGAACGTTCGTTCTAATTATACAACAGAACGGTCAATCCGGTCAAGCGGAAAAATGGGCGAAATTATCCTAATTGAAAAAGGTTTTCATTTAGGCCATGGGAATCGCCAACAACAAAGCCCGCTCCGGAACGGAGCGGGCCTGTAATTGTTATCATAAAAACTTTATCAGGTCGACATCGCCTTGTCCATCTCAAGAGCGTTCTTCAGCTCAACGATTACATCCACCGGCGTGGGATCCACCTCATTCAGGACCGCCAGATAGTAAGATGTAAAATCGCCCACCTGGATCAGGCTGAACATCCGTTCGAGCCGCACCGCACCCTTGGAATGAATCTCCACCAGCTCAACGTCGAGCTTTTGAATAATCTCCTTGACGATATTCATTCGTTTGCGGATTTGCGGATGATCGCCGGCGTCGCGAAGCATCACCACAATCAGTTTATCCTTAAAAGCTTCGACTGTCCTGGACCAGCCGACCAGCTCGTTGTGGTTGAACTCGGCGAAATGATTGGCAAAAGCAAGATTCTTGCTGTTCTCGCATATTTGTCCCTTAAACCGCACGGCCACCGCGTCCATCAAAGTCGGACCGGAATAGATTATCGGAATACGGCCATGCATCTTCTGGGCTAAGTTCTTGGCCGGGTTCTGTTCGGTCGGCTGGTCTTCGATGTAGTTGTCGCGGAACTTCTGCAGTGATTCCACCACTGTTTCCAGTTCCTTGGTCACATCCCGGGCCATACCGATCTTCTCAAGAAACATTACCAGCGGAACGAACGAGTACCCGATAGCCGCCCGGGGCTGCCACCCTTCGGGCAGTTTGGCCATAGGTATCTCGTTAAGTTCGCATATCTCACCGAGCAAACCGCCGGTGGAGATGGCTACCAGCATCGCTTTACGGGCCAGCGCGTCCTCGACCGCGGCAATAGTCTCTTCGGTATTACCGGAATAAGACGAGGCGATCACCAGGGTTTCATCATCGACATACTCAGGCAGGACATAGTGACGGCAGACCTCGAACGGTACGAGCAGCTTCGAGGACAGATACGTCCGGGTCAGGTCGCCTCCGATTGCCGACCCACCCATACCGACCACCACAATATTCTTTATCCCGCTGAAATCATCGGGGTTGATCTGCCACCGCTGGGCCAGGGTAAGAGCATCGGCCATCTGTTCCGGCAGGTCAAAAATCCGGTTGTACATGTTGCTGGGGTCTGCACTTCGGATGCTTTCAACGTCGTCAAGTATTGTCAATTTCATAATCCTTATGCTTGAAGTTTTGTTATTCGTGCTTCAGATTTATAGTTCTCAAGAATATATTTCACGGCCGGTTCCGATCCGGCGGCCAGCACCGGCTTGACCAGATGTTCCACCAGCCTTGCGTCAATCTTTTTTACCATTCTGCATATATCAAAGATCCGATTAGGATTCATCGAAAGCTGATCCACGCCCATCCCGATAAACAGCGGCAGCGCCAGCGGATCACCGGCCAGCTCACCGCATATCGACACCGGAATCTTATGTTTTTTCCCCGCCTGAACTGTTTGGTAAATCAGGTTAAGCACCGCCGGATGGAAGGGAGTATACAACGACGCGACCCGGCTGTTCATCCGGTCGGAAGCCATCGTGTACTGCGTCAGATCGTTGGATCCGATCGACATGAAGTCAACCTTCTCAGCCAGGGCATGGGCGGTCATGGCGGCAGCCGGGACTTCGATCATCACACCCACTTCAACCTTCTCATCGAAAGGGATCCTGTTGCGGCGAAGCCCCAGTTTGACCTGGGAAATGAGCTTTTTGGCTCGTTCAATTTCGCTTATCTCGGTAACCATCGGCAGCATGATCTTGACTTTCCCGTAGGCCGAAGCCCTGAGGATCGCCCGCACCTGCGTTTTGAACACCTCGGTACGGTCGAGCATCACACGAATCCCGCGCCAGCCCAGGGCGGGGTTCATTTCATCCGGCCAGGCCGCATCCTGCCTGATCTTGTCATATCCGAGGTCGAACATGCGCAACGCCACCGGCTGTCCGGCGAAAGTTTCGACTACCTGTTTGTACGGTTCGAACTGAGTCTCTTCATCCGGGAAACGGTTTTCATCGAGAAACAAAAATTCGGTACGGTACAGGCCTACCGGGAACCCTTTTTCGGCGAGGAGATTATCAACCGGCCCGCTGAGCGAAAGATTAGCCGCCACGCCGACAGGAACACCGTCACGGGTGACCGGCGGGACCTGAGACAGACGGCGGATGCGCGTGACGGTCGCAGTGCCGTAACGCTTTTTTATTCTCTGATATTCCGACCATTCTTCATCGGTCGGATTGATAATAACTTCTCCCTGCGTACCGTTCAGAATCAACCGGGACTTGTTGGGAACTTCGAGAAAAGAACCCTCAGAGAGCACCACCGGAAGCATCAGCGAACGTGCGATCAGGGCCATGTGCGAATCAGCGCCGCCTTTACTGATCAAAAAGCCGACCGCCTTGCGCTGACGATAGGTCAGGATGTCGCCCGGCGTGAAAGTCTTGCCGACCAGAATAGTACCAGGAGGAAGTTTGGCGGTGGCCTTTTGCAATCCGGCCAGGTGTGACAGAACCCGCGCCGCCACGCTCTGGATATCATCGGCCATCTGACGCATATAGCGATCGCGTGATTTCTTGAGCGGGGAAACCGTCAGTTGGACCAGCTGATCGTAAACAAACGCCGCGTTACGCTTTTGCAGGCGGATTTCCTCCTTGACCTTCTTGAGGAACTCATAGTCGCCGGCAATCAGAAGCTGGGCATCGAATACTTTCGCTACCGGCCCGCCCATTTTGGCTCCGGCTGTTTCCCTCAACTGGCGCAACTCCTTCAGGGCCATCTCGACCGCCTTGTCCAGCGCCTCGGTCTCATGGAGGATACGCGAGGTCGGCACCGGCAGTTCCGGCACCTGACCTTCACCCGGCATGATCACGCGCGCCGTTCCCAGCACAATACCGCCGGATATTGAAAGTCCGCGCAGAATACGTCTTTCGCCTGTCATTCGTTTTTCAATCGTTGTCGGCACCTGTAACTTACTTAAACCAAATACAACTCACCAATTCATATTACCGGGGGGCGATATCGATGGCAAGGTTTAACTATTATTCCGCGGGAAATTAGCAAACGGAACCGGTACTGCCACCCGAACAACGAAAAAGCCCCCGGAAGGAGGGCTTTTACCGGTCGGCCTGCCGCTCTCCGGGCAGGCCGGATTTTTTCACAACCGCTATGCGAACGACTGAATCGCTTCGGCCCGGCTGTCGTAATGCTCGAACACCGAGATCAGGCGGGTAATAGTCAGGATCGACTCGATCTTGGTGATATTGGAGAGCACCAGCCGTCCGCCGGAGTTTTTGACCGATGTCAGAGCCGTAATCAACATGCCCAGACCGACCGAATTGACCCAGTCGACTTTGGCCAGATCGATCACGAAGTTCTTCTTGTTCTGGTTGATATATTCATGAAGTTTGCCGTGGAACATGGTGGTTTCTTCACCGCCCATGATTTTCCCGGAAACTTCCATCACTACAACATCATTTTCAATCGAGTCTTCGAACTTCATTGATATTCCCCTTAATACTGTGGCCGGGGCCACTACTTACTATTTTCTTCCGCAAACAACAGTCCCGGACGGCCTCCGAACAGGGACTGAGTGCATCCATTTATCTGTTACCAGTGATCAAGTTAGGTTATGGTGTAGCAAAACACAAGCGGTTTCTGCGGCTTAACGCGCGGCTTCTTCTGACTTGCCCTGCCGTCATCACGGTATTACCATAATCAGGTGTGTGCAACCCTCGATGGAGATTAAAATAATGACCGAGAAGTTCATCTTCCATATGTATCGTGTCAATAAATACTATGGCCGGCACCAGGTGCTCAGGGATATCAATCTCAGTTTTTTCCCCGGCGCCAAGATCGGTATTGTAGGCGAAAACGGCTCCGGCAAAACCACCGTCCTGCGTATCATGGCCGGATTGGACACTGATTTTCAGGGTGAAGCCTTTATCACTCCCGGCTACCGGGCCGGCATAGTCGAGCAGGAGCCAAAACTCGACCCTGAACTGACCGTGCGCGAAACGATCGAATCGGCGTTCGCGGAAACGAAAGCGCTGGTCGATGAATACAACCGTCTCGCGGATAAAATGGCCACGCCGATGGACGACGACGAGATGCAGAAAACCATGGACCGGATGGGGGTGCTTCAGGATAAGATTGACACTCTCGACGCCTGGAACCTCGATAAAGAGATCAGTATTGCTTCGGACGCTCTCTGCCTGCCGGATGATGACCGTGTCGTGAGCAGTTTATCCGGCGGGGAGCGGCGGCGTGTCGCCCTGTGCAAAGCGTTGCTGGAACGGCCCGATCTGCTCCTTCTTGACGAGCCGACCAACCACCTTGACCCGGAGACGGTCAACTGGCTCGAGGAACAACTTCGCGAATATCCCGGCACAGTTATCATCGTTACCCACGACCGGTATTTTCTGGACAATGTCACCAAATGGATTCTCGAGCTGGACGGTGGTCATGGCGTTCCGTGGGAAGGCAATTACAGTTCATGGCTGGAGCAAAAACTGGCCAAACTGGCGGCGGCGGAGAAAAAGGATTCGGCCCGGTCCAAATCTCTGGAGCGTGAGCTGGCCTGGATACGGATGAGCCGCGGTGACCGCAACGAGATGGCCCGCCATCGCATCAGGGAGTACGAGCAACTGGTAGCCAGAGAAACCGCAAAAGCAAAATCGCCCGGGACGGTTATTCAAATCGCGCCAGGGCCGGATCTGGGGAATCAGGTGCTTGAATTCGAGGAAGTAACAATGGGCTACGACGAGCAACCGTTGTTCGAGGGCCTGACTTTCAAACTGCCGCGTTCCGCCGTAGTCGGGCTGGTCGGTCCCAACGGCACCGGCAAGACGACCCTGATGAAACTGATAACCGGAAAGTTAAAACCGTCAAGCGGTGAAATCGTGATCGGATCGACCGTACAAACAGCCTTTGTCGATCAGGAAAGGGAATCTCTGGACGGCAGTCTGACTTTAATTGATGAAGTTGGTGAAGGGCTGGCCGAAATCACCCTCGGCGACCGCAGGATACCTATCCGTCAGTACCTGGCCCAGTTCGGATTCAAAGGCGCCTCTCAACAGAAAAAATCGACCGAGCTGTCAGGCGGCGAGCGCAACCGCTGTCATCTGGCCAAGGTATTGAAAATAGGCGGCAACCTGCTGCTGCTCGATGAGCCGACCAATGATCTCGATGTCAACACCCTGCGGCTTCT
>JAJRTA010000178.1 GCA_024278515.1 Candidatus Zixiibacteriota bacterium | reverse complement strand
GGTATCATGGGGCAGGGAATCGCTGAAGCGATTGCCACCGCGGGCGAAGAAGTCACTTTATGCGACAGGAAAACCAAACTGGCTGAACGGGGAATACGCGGAATTTCCGAAGCGATCGACCGCGAAATACACAAATGGGGGTTGACCGTAGCAGATAAACGGGCGATCCTCAGCCGCATTTTCCCATCATCGGACATTTCCCTTGCGGAAGATGCCGAAATCGTAATCGAGTGTATTCCCGAAGACCTTGATCAGAAACGCCGGCTGTTTGTCGAACTGGATGAAATCTGCCGCAAAGACACCCTCCTTATCACCAACACCGGAACATTGTCGATATCCGAAATCGCCCAGGCCACCCAAAGACCGGAAAAAATAATCGGGATGCACTTTCTCAACCCGGTAACCAAGATACCTTTGGTGGAGATCGTCAAGGGATTGAACACCGACGAGGAGACGTTCCGGCAGGCGGTAGAATTTGCTGAACTTCTGGAAAAACAATGGATCACGGTCAACGAATACCCCGGCTATGTCACCACCCGGATAATTGTTCCGCTGCTCAACGAGGCGATGCACGTCCTGATGGAAGGCGTGGCCACCGCCGATGATATCGACAAGGCGATGAAACTGGGCTTCGGATTCAACATCGGTCCTCTGGCCCTGGCTGACTTGATGGGTCTCGATGTGGTCATGTCCTGGATGGAGAACCTGCTAGCCGAGTTGTCGGAGCACAAATACAACCCCTGCCCGCTCCTTCGCAAGATGGTTCGCGCGGGACATCTCGGAGTCAAAACCGGCTGGGGTTTTTTCCGCTACGATAAGGATGGAAACCGTATCAGCAACGGGGAGGCAAATGTTCAGGATAAAGAGGGGAAGGTTGTGTCATGAAGTTACTGATAATAAACTGCGGTTCGTCATCGGTAAAATATCAACTGATCGATTCCGAAACCGAGAAGGCGCTGGCCAAAGGTTCGGTGTCGCGGATCGGCATGGCCGGCGCGGTGCTTAATCATAAGCCGCATGATCGCCCCGAAGTACAGGTATCCGGTGAGATTCTCGACCATATTGTGGCTATCCAGTACGTTGTTTCAATTCTCATGTCCGAGAACCACGGTGTCATCAAAGACAAATCTGAAATCGCTGCGGTAGGTCACCGTGTAGTGCACGGCGGTGAAACTTTTACTGCGCCGGTACTGGTTACACCTGATCTGATGCAGGAACTTCGCAAACTGATCGAGCTGGCCCCCCTGCACAATCCCCACAACATTCGCGGCATCAACGCGGCGATGGAAACCCTTCCCGACGTTCCGCAGGTAGCCATGTTCGATACCGCCTTTCACCATAAGATGCCGCCCCATGCCTATATATACGGCATCCCTTACGTTTTGTACAAACGATACGGAATCCGCCGCTATGGATTCCACGGCATGTCACACCGGTTCGTAAGCGATCGCGCCGCTGCGATACTGAAGCGACCGATCGAGGAACTGAAGATTGTAACCTGCCATCTTGGAAGCGGGGCTTCGATGGCCGCTGTAAAAGGAGGCGTGTCGGTGGATACATCGATGGGGTTCACGCCGCTCGAGGGACTCATGATGAGCACCCGGTCCGGTGATATCGATCCGGCCATTATCCTGCATATAATGGCCCGTGAAGAACTGAACCTGCATGAAGCCAACACCCTTTTGAACAAACATTCCGGCCTGGCTGGTCTGTCCGGCGTGTCTTCGGATATGCGGGATATCGAGAGCGCCGCCGAGGAAGGCAACAACAACGCCCGGCTGGCTATCGATGTTCATTGCTACCGCATCCGTAAATACATTGCCGCCTACGCCGCGGCCATGGGCGGGCTCGATGCCGTGGTATTCACAGCCGGTATCGGTGAAAACTCGCCGACTGTCAGAGCCAGATGTTGTGAGGACATGGAGTGGATGGGGATCAGAATCGACGAGGCCGCCAACTCTGATTGTATAGCCATCGAGAGAAATATCTCAGCTTCGGACAGTCGCGTGCAGGTTTTGGTTGTACCGACCAACGAAGAACTGGTGATCGCGCGGGAGACCGCCCGGATCGTCGAATCGATTTCCGAGGAACACCCGGAACCGGCGGGTACATAAAACCACATAAGGCTCTGAAACAATGTTATGAAAGAAAAACGGGAAGGCACAACACCTTCCCGTTTTTCTTTAGCCACAAAATGATAATGCTACATGTTTTTTATCATCTGCGTGGCGAACTCGGACGTACCGACTTTCTTCGCCCCTTTCATCTGACGATGCAGATCGTAGGTAACGGTCTTCTTGTCGATAGTCTTCTGAATTGATTTCTCGATCATCTGGGCCGCCTTGTCCCAGCCCATGTAATCAAGCATCATGCAGGCAGACAAAATCACCGAACCGGGATTGATGACATCCTTGTCGGCATATTTCGGAGCGGTCCCGTGGGTGGCCTCGAACAGGCCGATATAGTCGCCGATATTGGCGCCCGGAGCCATTCCCAGACCGCCTACCTGCGCGGCGCAGGCGTCGGACAGGTAGTCACCGTTGAGGTTGGGAGTAGCCAGCACACTGTATTCATCAGGGCGAGTCAGCACCTGCTGGAAAATGGAATCGGCGATCCTATCCTTGATAAGGATCCTGCCTTTCGGCATCTTCCCTTTGTACTTATCCCACAGTTCGTCTTCGGTGACAATCTTGCTCCTGAATTCACTGGTAGCCAGTTTGTATCCCCAGTCACGGAAAGCGCCCTCGGTGTATTTCATGATATTGCCTTTGTGCACCAAAGTGACCGAAGGCAACTTCTTGTCGATCGCGTACTGAATGGCTTTACGAACGAGTCGTTTGGTACCGGTCACGGAGATCGGCTTGACACCAAGACCGGAATCGCTGCGGATTTTGGTCTTCATCGTCTTGTTAAGCCAGGAGATGACCTTTTTAGCCTCTTTAGTGCCTTTTTTCCATTCGATACCGGAGTATACGTCCTCGGTGTTCTCACGGAAAATGACAACGTTCAGTTTCTCCGGATGGACGACCGGTGAACCGACTCCTTTGAACCAGCGCACCGGACGCACACAGGCGTAAAGATTAAGCACCTGGCGCAGAGTCACATTCAACGAACGGAAACCGCCGCCGACCGGTGTGGTCAACGGCCCCTTCAGGGCCACAATATACTTTTTGATCGCGTCGAAAGTCTCCTGCGGCATCCACTCGCCGTATAGCTCGTTGGCTTTTTCACCGGCGTAGATATCCATCCAGGCGATTTTCTTTTTGCCTTTGTACGCCTTCTCGACCGCGGCATCAACCACCCGACGAGTTGCTTTCATGATATCGCGACCGATACCGTCACCCTCGATGACCGGAATGATCGGATGAGCGGGTACGCTTAATTTCTTGTTCCTGACCTGTATAGGCTTGCCGTCTTTGGGTACGACAATGTGCTTGTACTTGGCCATTGTATCTCCTGTGATGCTGGTTGTTAGTAACCCAGGACCTTCAGGTGACTCTTGTAGGTGTTGGCTGAGGTCTGAAGGGCCTTGAGTTCGCTTTTGTTCAATTTCAATTCGATAATCTTTTCCACACCACCGGCGCCGAGTATAACCGGAACGCCGATGTAAATATCCTTGATACCGTACTGTCCGCTCAGGAAAGCCGAAGCCGGGAGGAGTCTCTTCTCGTCGTTGAAGATCGCCTTGCACATATCGACCGAGGCCGCCGCGGGCGCATAGAAAGCCGAGCCGGTTTTGAGCAGTTTGACGATTTCACCACCACCGACCGCGGTACGCTGGGCCATAGCCTTGATCTTGTCTTTGGGAAGCAACTCCGAGATAGGAATTCCGGCCACGGTAGTATAGCGCGGCAGCGGAACCATCGTATCACCATGGCCACCCAGCACCATCGCCTGTGTGTCCGACATGGCGACACCGAGTTCCATCGAGATAAAGGCGCGGAAACGGATCGAATCCAGCACCCCGGCCTGCCCGAGAACACGGTTTTTCGGGAAACCGGTAGTTTTCTGCATGTGGAACGTCATCAGGTCAAGCGGATTGGACACGACAATCACAAAACTTTTCGGCGCGTATTTTTTTATATTCTTACCGACCGATTCAACGATACTCGCGTTGGTTTTCAATAGGTCTTCGCGTGACATCCCCGGCTTGCGCGGCAGACCGGCGGTCATAATCACGATATCGGCCCCCTTGATATCCGAAAACTTGTTGGTCCCTTTGACCATCGCATTGTACCCGCGTACCGGGCCGGCCTGGGTCAGGTCGAGTCCCTTGCCCTGCGGCACGCCCTCGATGATGTCGACCATGACAACATCGGCAAAATTAGCTTCGGCCAGATACATCGCGCACGAGGCGCCCACGTTACCGGCACCGACAACGGCTATCTTTTTATTCATCGTATCCTCCGTCGGCAATAATCAGTTTACACACCTTCTAAATCTCAAGAACCGTATTACCGGCATCACGAACAACAGCCAGGCGAAACAGCTCTCTCTGATCAGAGCGTAAGAATAGGAATTTTTTCACAAAGTCAAGCGGTTCGTAAAAGACCTGTCGAACCGTCTCTTTCGGGAGGGTGGAATGAAGGAAAATATCTATTCGCCGGGAGTGGGCAACCACGCGGGACAGTTTGTGGGAGCCGAACCGCCAATGGCCGTCGGAAGGCTCATTTCTGATTCGATCCCAGGTCAGGGCCAGTTGCATAAAATGCTCGGAACCGGCTCCTTCCTCGCAAGCAGACACGAGTATAATCGCCCCCCCGTTGCGAACGGCGGCATGACAGTTTTCAAGCGCCTTTTGCACCTGGTAAAGATTGCGGTCCAGAGGCGGGAGCAATTCACAGATAACAACATCGTACTGATGGGCAACTTTGTGGGCGTAGATCTTCTTTGCTTCTCCGACCGCCCGTCTGAAAGCGTCACTCAAGTTCCCGCAAAAGAGTGCGGCTATCGCTCCCTCGGCATCGAGCACCGCTTGTATTCCGAACATCCGCGACTGGTCGACCATCCCGGCCATTTCCTCCAGATGCTCAGCCACCGGGTTGCCCTCAAGAGTAAGCGGCCGGGCGTTCATGGAATTGGCCATGTTATGGTTGCGTTCGATCGTAGCCAGATCGGTGAGGCCGGGGAAAAGTGATTTGCGTCCGCCGGTCAGGCCCGCAAAATAATGCGGTTCGACCGAACTGATCAGGATAACCCGTTCGTAAGAAAAGATTGCGCTGTTGAGCCGGACTTCACCACCCTTGCTGTCAACCCCCAGCCCGGTCATAGAGTCATAGTCGGTGGCATTGTGTACCGTAACACGGTCGCGAACTCTTTTGAGATGATCGCCGAAGATTATTGCAAACTGCTGTTCGGTCGGCGGATCGTGACTGCCTGCGGCAACGATAAAATCCGCCTTTTCGAGAAACTGCCGGTCGGCTTTATCCAGCCAGTTCAATATTGTCGGAGTGGGCGTATTGCGATAGGCATCGTTGACGACTATGAGAGTATTTTGTTCAGCGATGAACTCACCGCCACCGCTTTCTATAAAGTCATCATGGAAACCGTCGTATCTGACAGGGTTTTCTATCCGGACAGGGGCGTATTCATCAACTTCGACACCTTCGGGAATCTCAATCGGTACGGTTTTACGCCCATAATTCAGTTCAAGTATTTTACCGGACACTATGTATTATCTCCATCCTGCAAATCCGGCCTGATATCACCGGGAAGAAATGTATCACAACATATCGATAAATAATCTATTCTCAACAAAAAACCCTGCTATGACACAGCATGTCCACGCAGGGTTCCGCTACTCTGCAAACATATTGACGGCTACTGACAACTCTGCTTTGCCGGACCTGATCCGGCAACCATCCTTATACACGAAATCTATAATGAGTGCAAGATAACCTGTCACAAGCATTGTGGCACACAAGACTTGCGCCGAACGCCATTAAGCACTTACCACACGCATCAGTAACATAGTTCATGGTTGTGAAATAATGAGAGTCGGGGAAAATGTAACAAGTGAAGGAGGCTTCTGCTCTACCCTTCAGCCTCCGCCTCGATCTCGGCCATCAGGTCGGCGCCGACCTCGATCTGGTCATAGGTAGACTCGGAAGATTTATAAAGAACAAGCAAAGTCACCCGGCGGTTGCGGGGATCAGCCGGGTTGTTCATTATCATCGGGAAACGGTCGGCGTAGCCGCGTACCTCGCGAACCTGATCCGGTTTCAGGCCGGATACTTCCATCAGCGCGCGTGCGGCATTGGCCCGGTCGGTAGACAGTTCCCAGTTGGTGTAGTCACGGGAGCCGCTGAAATTGGAATCGGTGTGTCCTTCAATACTGATTTTATTGGACAACTGACCCAGTTCACGAGCAATGGTTATCAGGATCACCGCCGATTTCTGAAGCAGTTTGGCTGATCCCGGCTCGAAAAAAGCGGGCGAATCTTCCGATTCATTCAGAATAATCCGCAACCCTTCGGAGGTCATTTGCATTTTGACATTATTTTTCAGCCTGTGGAAGGCTTCCTGCTTTTCCAGTTCCTGCGTTATTTTCTTCGCTGCGCTTTTCATCTTGATCCGCTCGAAGTCAGTAGGCCCTTGATTTTTCTCAGTTTTGGCTGATTTGAGACCGACATCCGAGGAAATTCGAGGAATTACCGAGTTGGAACCTTTAAGGACACCGGCCGCCCCTTCACGCTGGAACTTGCCGGGATCACGGAAATAGCCGCCGACGGCCTCGCGGACTTCCGGCTTTTGTCCAACCAGCCACATAACCATAAAAAAGGCCATCATAGCCGTCATAAAATCAGCAAAGGCAACTTTCCAGGCGCCGCCATGATGGCCGCCATGACCCTTCTTGATTCGCTTGACTATTATTGGTTGCTGTTCGGTATCTTCCGCCATAATCGCTATTTCTTCTTGGCTTCGTTACATGCGGCCTCAAGCTCAAGGAAATCGGGACGTACGAGGTTATAAAGCGAACGACGGGCGAACTCCACCGCAATAACACCGGCCACACCTTTATTAAAAGCCAGAAGAGCATGTTTGATACAGGTCAGGTACTGCCGGTTTTCATCTACCCGCACTTTGATCGATGCCGCCAGGGGGCCGACAAAACCGTAACAGGCCAGGATCCCAAGAAAGGTCCCTACCAGGGCCGAAGCTACCATCATTCCAATCTCCGACGGGGGGCCGTCAATATGGCTCATTGTAATCACAACGCCCAAAACGGCGGCTACAATTCCCAGGCCGGGCAGTGAATCGGCTGTATTGGACAGGGCGTTGGGGGCTGCTATCTCTTCTTCATGGAGGGCCTCGATATCGGAATCCATCAGGTCTTCAAGATCGTGCGGTTGCACCGCCCCGGAGATAATAACCCTCATGGTGTCGGCAAAGAAAGAAAGGGCTTCATGGTTTTTCAGAAACTTGGGATACCGCTGGAAAATCTCACTTTCGTCGGGATGTTCGATATGGTTTTCAAGGCCGACCAGACCGTCGCGGCGGGCGACATTGAAAATCTCAAACATCATAACCAGCACATCGAGGTAATCCTGCTTGGTGAACCCACCTTTCAGGATTCCGGTCAACTGTTTGATCAAAGCCTTCAGAGTCGGAAGCGGGGTTGAAATTATCATAGATCCAAGCGCCGCTCCCCCGATTATCAGAACTTCGTTCGGCTGGTTGAGAGCCATAACTTTACCACCATGCCACATATAACCGCCGAGTACCGACCCGATAACAACTATCGCACCAACAAATATCAGCATATATCCTGTTTCCGTAGGCTGTTAAAGTTCAACTTTGGCCGCACATCACGGCTTTTCTCTTTATTTCGACAGATTATGGATGATCTTGAACCACCGACATCAGGAATCGACCGAAATCAAACCTGGCTTTATCTTATCCATTATTAAAAACAAAAAACTTGCTGAAAATAAGCAACCCGGATAGCTTGTTCCGGTAGGAATATTGAGCAAAACATACTGCACCAAAGGAGTAAGAATGCGCTTTCTGTCCGATAGACGACTTATCCTGATTATGGCCGTACTGGCTGTTTACCTGCTTTCCGGACTGGTTTTCGGCAGTTCGACAGCAACCGGCGCCGACCCGGCCGTTTCCGCATCCTCTGAACAGGGTGGAGAGAGTGGGGGGCACGGCGGACCGGTCCTTGAAATTCTGCTCGGCCTGATTGTAATACTGTTGGCCGCTAAACTGGGAGGTGATGTTTTTGAGCGGTTCGGCCAGCCGGCTGTTCTCGGAGAGTTGATCCTGGGAATGCTGCTGGGCAACGCTTACCTCGTTGGGATCGATGTTTTTGAACCGTTCAAACATGATCTGACCCTGGAAATACTGGCCGAACTGGGGGTGATAATTCTCCTGTTCGAGGTCGGGCTGGAATCATCGGTCAAGGAAATGATGAAAGTCGGGATGGCGTCATTCATGGTGGCTATTTTCGGCGTTGTGACGCCGTTCTTCCTCGGCTGGGCGGTAGGTTACTGGTTTTTACCCGAAGAATCGATATACGTACACATTTTCATTGGCGCAACGCTGACTGCTACCTCGGTCGGAATTACTGCAAGAGTACTCAAAGATATCGGTAAGATAAAATCGCGTGAAGCCAAGATAATACTGGGCGCGGCTGTTATCGACGACATTCTCGGATTAGTTATTCTGGCCGTCGTGGCCGGAATTATCGCGGCCGTCAACAGCGGGCAGGGAGGCGGTGTATCCTCCGGTATGATCCTCTGGATAGTGGCCAAGGCGGTTTTGTTTATTGTCGGGGCCATTGTTATCGGGTCATTCGTCCTCCCGCATTATTTCAAGTTTGCCATTCGTCTTAAAGGAAAAGGAGTTTTCCTTTCCTTCTGTCTGCTCGTATGTTTCCTGCTAGCATTCATAGCCGGTAAAGTCGGACTGGCGCCGATCGTGGGCGCTTTTGCCGCCGGTTTGATTCTGGATCAGGTTCATTTCCGCCAGTTCCGCGAACGGGGCGAGCACACCATTGAAGAACTAATAACCCCCATTGCCACTTTTCTGGTTCCGGTGTTTTTTGTGAGAATGGGCATGATGGTCGAGCTGAATACTTTCGGTCAGGTGGAAATCCTCGGTTTTGCCATCGTGATGACAATAGCGGCGATTATCGGAAAACAGGCCTGCGCTCTGGCCATCTTCGACCGGCAGACCAACCGGATCGCCATCGGCCTGGGTATGATACCACGCGGCGAGGTCGGACTGATATTTGCCGGAATCGGCGCCAAATTGATGCTCAACGGGCACCCGGTAATTTCGACCGGGACTTATTCAGCGGTGGTAATCATGGTCATCGTGACCACTCTGGTGACGCCACCGGCTCTGAAGGTATCTCTGTTGCGGGGCGGACCTAAGGATAAAGGTCAGGCGGCGGCTTCCTAGCCTTGCTGTCGGATCACTGAGGGCACGGCGGCGGAGGCGAGCCGCCGAAGAAAATGTAATCCACCATGAAAACCAGGTCAGCAATATCGATCATGCCGTCCGATGAACCGTCAACATTCCCCTCGTCCGGACAAGGCGGTTCCTGGCCGCTATTAAACATATAATCAACCAGAAATACTAGATCGGAGATGTCAACCGCAGCGGAACCGGAGTGGTTAACATCGCCCGGATTTTCACAACAACTGGGCGGCTTAAAGAAAAAGAAACTATACGTCTGGCTCGAGTATGTTTCAGCCAGAGCCAGATCGGTCGCCTTCACCCGCCAGTACCACCAGACGTTCGGCTCTACAAGGTAGTAGATCGAAGTAGAGTATATGTTACTCAGTGGAATATAGCCGGTAAGCCCCGGATTATCGGCAATCTGTACTTCATAGGTTATGATATCACCCGGATCACCATCAAACGATGCCTGCCAGCTTAACTGAGTCAGTTGAGCGGGCAAAGAATCACCGTTGGGCGGTCCGATCAGGCTGAAAGCAGACGGCGCCTGGTTCTGCGCGTTAACAATAAAAGTCGCCGTCTCAGAGTACCCGGAGTTTTCCAGACTGTCACTGACATAAACACGCCAGTAGTATTGCTGATCTTCGTTAAGCACCGATTCTACCGTCCATGTCGTAAACGGATACGCCTCAGGCAAGGACGGTGAAGACTGCAGCACAACCGACATATCGGAGAATTCGGACAGTTCAAAGAAGTAACTAAGATTGTTATCTTCGGCATCATAAGCGTTGTAAGTCTCAAGAGTCGGCGTGACAGTTGTCACCAGAGAACCGCCGATCGGAGCGTATGGTGGACCGGGCACAGGGAGACTATTCATTGTGAATTCAAAATCATTCCAGGCCGACCAGGTGGAGCCGTTACTGACCCGTACCCTGACGACATAGGTCACGCCATCAATCAACGGGTCGCCACTGTAGGTAAATCCGGTGTCGGCGCCGACCACGACCCCGCTTTGGAACATATTGTCCGAGTTATAACAAAGCCGCCCGGTGCCGACATCAAGCTCATATTCAACCTGCGCGCCGCCGGTGGTGTCGGCAACCGACCAGAAAAAGGTCGGCGTATGATTGACTACGTTAGTCGATATTTCATCGACAATTCCAATATTGGTGACGACCGGATTCAACGAAGATGAATCGGGCACAAAGAATGACATAATACGATCAAAAACCTCGCCGGGCGTGGCCCAGCCGTTGGCCTGATACTGATCGGTAATCGCCTCAAACCCAAAACTGAACAGCACGAGCTTGTAAGCTCCATCGTATGTTAGCGCCGTAGATCCTGCCGGAATGGTAAAATTGGACACCGAGCCGTTGATCGGTTCTATCGATTGCGGATCAGTCTGATTGGCGGTGGGAGCGTACCGGATTTTCAAACCGTCACCGACCGGCGACCCATCAACTCCATACATGATAGGATAAATCAGACTTGAATCATACAGCGCCCGGAGATAGTTGTTCAAAAAGGGCTGATCATCGGTATCCAACTCCCGGACAATCGATTGCCCGGTCAAAAACAGCGATCCTCCCGAATCCATGAAAGTCTGCATCGCGGCAATATCGGCGGCACTG
>JAJRTA010000177.1 GCA_024278515.1 Candidatus Zixiibacteriota bacterium | reverse complement strand
CAGCAGGCCGACGTGCGTTGGTTCCGTCTGCCTTGTGTCGAGCCGGTTCCGACTCCGGGCTTCAACCCGTCCTGGACCGAGATCGACTTCCCCGAGTGGACCAAGCATGGTACCGTTTATACGAAACCCCTGACTTTCGAGAACCCGGGTAACGTGGCCACTACTGTCGACCTTGCGCTCAACGAGGACGCCGGTGCTTACAGCGGCTGGCTGACGGCCGACGCTTCTCTCGGCTCCGCTGGTACAGTGACTATTCAGTCCGGTACCAACAACACCGTCAGTGGTAACGTTTATATTAACGCCAACCTCGCCATCAACACTCCGGGTACGATCGTCCACCTGTCCGGTAACATGACCGCTACCGGTAACTTCGGTACTCAGGTTTTCCCGATCAACTTCTGGATTGCCGACACTCTGGTCGGACCGGCCTTTGACACCATTACCACCGGCTGCTTCGATCTCGTTGTGTCCAACATGGGTAACTGGGGTAACCAGGGCGCCGGTAAAGTCAACCTCGACTACTTCAACTATGGCGACTGCGACAATGCCGAACCGGGCACCGTTGGCGACACCCTGCCGGGTGACGCTACCGTCTATGTCTATGACGCTTCACCGGTTATCTGCTGGACCGATGCTACCGACACGGTTCGCTGTAACTGGTCGATCTTCGGCCAGGGTTACCAGAACGACAACGGGTTCTTCCCGCTCGCTCATGGCGCCGGTGATCCTTACTATACCTATGACACCTGTGGTGGCGCCAACGATTCGACCTATGTCTGCAATACGTTCTACTCCAGCTTCACCACTCGTGACACCAGTGTCTTGTTCGAAAAGTGGTGGTACATCCCGCAGGTTCCGGATCATCAGAGCAACGACGGCTCCAACTTCATCGTCCAGGTCCTGAAGATCACCTCGGCTGATGGCGGCACTCATGCCGGTCTGAATATCGGTGAAGCGATCGACTGGGATATCCCGTCCGACTCCGCTTCCCGTAACCGTTCCGGTTTTGACGCCGGTCTGAAGCTCATGTATCAACAGGGTTCAGAGTACGGTGATGACCCTCAGGAATGTATTGCCAACGACAACCGTTTTGGCGGTATCGAGCTGCTGGGTATGAAGGTTGTTGATGGTGGTACGACGGTTAGTACCTCCAGCGATCCCTGGGGCGCCTACAGTGGCAGTAACGCTCTGTGGGTCTACCCGGCTGGCGGTTATGTGCCGCAGGAACTCGACAGCCTGATGACGGCCCGCGACGGCTATGTCGTCTCCGACTCGGTTGATGCTGACCTGCATACGGTCATGACCTTTAAGCACAACTACACGGTCACCGCGACCAACGAACTGTGGATTTACAAGTGTCTGGTCACCAGTCGTGTCAGCCAGGCCGCCTTCCTTGCCGCGGCTACCGACTGTCATACCTTCTATGACACGTACCTGAAGGAACAGTACGCCTCCTGTGGCTGCTGTCAGGGTACGATTCGCGGTAACGTTGACGGCGTCGGTGCCGATGTTGATAATGTCGTGAATGGTATTGACATTTCCGACATGGTCTACCTTGTTGACTACATGTTCACCGGTGGCCCCGTTCCGCCGTGCTGGACTGAAGGTAACGTTGACGGTATCGGCTCGGATGACGCTTCCGGTATCGATATCTCCGACATGGTTTACCTTGTTGACTACATGTTCACCGGTGGTTCATTGCCCGCCAATTGTCCGTAATGGTTTGACCTCTCCGGATTCACTGAATCCTTGAGATAAACCTCAGGCCGCTCCTGTTTCGACAGGAGCGGCTTTCTTTTTTTCCTTGGAAAAAAAACATATTTGGCTATATTCAGATTGTGTTCTCACCGAGTAAGCCGCCGGGAAAGCTGCGGTTGTGAGTGTTCAGTTGGACTGTTGTTGTCACCTAAGTCGATCTGGTATAACAGGATCACTTTTTCGACCCAGCCGCACACCCTGACGGCAATATGGTAAGGCCGCCCAACGACATCTCGTCTGTACTGACGCATGTTCTTAACAGGTAATGGTAAACTTTTCAGTCCGGATGGACGTTATTCTTATTAAAGATGATCGCAGAGAAAAAGAAATATATGGTAGAACATCAGGAGTAGGTAACAACATGACACACAGATGGAGCAAACTGCTTTTCGGACCGATCCTTATCACAGCCCTGCTGTGCTTATTGCCGGCAGCCGGGTACAGCATGATTAATCAGAACGGCCCCGGCCCCCGGCCGTATGTCATCAAGGGTAAAGTTACGGTTGTCTTCGAGGAAGGTGTTGATCTCACTCGTATGAACAAGGGTTTTGGACGGGTCAATTTCGGACTGGCCAGTCTTGATCCCATTTTGGAGCAACTGGCCGTTACCGAAGCGCATGAAATCTTCCCCGGTTCCGGGCCGCGTGAGATTAACTCGGGATTACCGGATTACACCCGGTTTTACGAGCTGTCCTTTGATGAGAATATCCCGGTGAAAGATGTTATCGACGCTCTTTTGCAAAATCCGAATATCAGAACGGCCGAGGAAGTTTGGGCCTTGCCGCTTCGCGTTACTCCTGATGATCCTCAGTTCAGCAGTCAATGGCACCTCAATACTCTTTCGGCCAATGTCCGCGCTGCCTGGGACCAGGAAACCGGCTCCGATTCGATAATAGTCGCCGATATCGATTCGGGAGTCAATTACAACCACTCCGATCTGAGGGGTAATATCTGGGTCAATCCGGGTGAAGATATTGACGGTGACGGCGAGGTATTCGACCCCGACGATCTCAACGGTGTCGATGATGACGGCAACGGAGTCATTGACGATCTTATCGGCTACGATTTTCTGACCGGTATCGGAAGCCCTGCTCCTTATGAAGATAACGGCGCCCCCGACCCGGATGTCATGGATCTGAACGGCCACGGCACCCATGTAGGTGGAATAATGGCCGAAATGACCAACAACGGAGTCAATGGCGCCGGTGTGGCCGGCGGATGGTACGGCGGAAGCCGTTCTTTCAAAGGCGTGTCCATCATGTGCCTCCGGGTTGGTGCGACCGGTGCCGACGGCTATGGTTATGTCAACTCCAACAACTGCGGAACGGCCATTCAGTATGCCGCCCGCAACGGGGCCAAGGTGATTAATGCCAGTTGGGGATCATCGGGTACAACTACCATGAACGCCGCTGTCCAGCTTTGTGACTCCGCCGGAATCACGTTATGTCATGCCGCCGGCAACGATAATCTGGACCAGCCGGATTACCTTGATTATGACCCCTACGGTTTCGAGGTCTTGTCGGTTGCCTCGGTTGAAAATAATGACTGCAAGACAGGTTTTTCCAACTACGGCTACTGGGTCGATATAAGCGCCTACGGCAGCCAGATTCTGTCCACTGCTTCGACTTCGACCGGTGCGCCGATCATGGCTACCTACTGGGGTACGTCCATGGCCTCTCCGATGGTGGCCGGGTTGGCCGCGCTGATTCGTTCGCAGATGCCGTCCCTGAACAAGTATCAGGTCGACTCGATCATTTTGAACACGGCTGTCGACATCAATGGTCTTTCTTGCAACAGCTCGTATGTGGCCAAGTTAGGCTCGGGGAGGATTGACTGTGAAGCCGCCCTGGCCGGTCTGGCCAACGCCAAGTTCACGGCTGACGTGGAAACCGGTCCCGCCCCCCTGACGGTCAATTTCACCGACCTGTCGCCGTATTCGCCCACCTCGTGGGACTGGAGCTTCGGCACCGGTGACTACTCGACCGAGCAGAACCCGACATATGTTTACACCAATCCGGGTATCTACGATGTTTCGCTGATCGTCGATGATACCGTGTCGCTCGGACCGGGTGAAGAACACCTGAGAAACTACATCTGGGTGACGGCCGACACCGTCAGTATTGGAAGCGTTGTTGCGGCCAAAGGCAGCCAGGTGGTTCTTCCGGTTTATATGCGAAATACTGCTCAGATCAGGGAAATCCAGTTCACCTTCTACATGGAAAACACGCTGGGGGTCACTTTTGACAGTGTCTCGACACAGGGACTGCGTACCGAATACTTTGAGGTGATTACTAATAATGTATTTTCCACTAACAAGAAATATGGTTTCCTGATGCAGCCCGATGATCCGGTTTCGGGCAACTCGAATTATCTCCAGCCGGATACCGGAGCTATTTTGAACCTGTTTTTCAATGTTCCGCTGTCGGCTCCGGGCGGTGGAGTTATGGTAATCGATTCAATCACTTCAGGTGGTAAACGGCCGCGTTATGAGACGATTTGGGGTGAAGTCACACCGGTATTTTATGCCGGTCAGATTGAAATACAAAGCTGCGCCCGGGGTGATCTCGACTGCTCCGGTGATATCAATATCGCCGATCTGGTTTACCTGGTCGACTATATGTTCAACGATGGTCCCGAGCCGGATCCTTATCAGATCGGTAATGTTGACGGTTTGGGCGTTTTCATCGATATTGCCGACCTGGTCTATCTGGTCGATTACATGTTCAACAGCGGCCCCCCTCCTCCGCCGGGAGCCAATCCGTAAGCCTTTCCGGGGCGGGCAGTTTGCGCCCGCCCTTTTTTTCTGCTTAATTTATTCCACATTGTAATATTTTATTGACTCGCACGGGGCTAATTCATATCATGCGGGCAGTTACATGTCGTATTTTGTATAAGAATGCGAGTTTGAGCCTCGTGAACGAGGAGGTGATTGGACAAACATAGCGTTATATTCGTCTTTATTGTATTGTGAAATGATGGATGTGAAAAACAAATATTATTTATGTTCGGAGGTTGATAGATGAGATTCTCAACTGTGGTGGTGTTGTTAGCAATTATGCTGTTACCAGTTGCGGCATATTCCCAGAATGGGGATATCTCGATTTCAGGTGTGACCGGAGGATTTATCGCACCTGATACTGTTATTACCGGTCAGGATATTACTTTTTCAATCCGTTTGCAAAATAACCTTGCAGATAAAGTCAAGGGAATCACCAACGGTTTTCGCGTTTATAGCCCCAACGGCGCGACGTGGGGGACTGTTTCCGGTGATACTACAGGAATAGGTAAGACCGATTTTGATGGTGGGTTTTTTATCAATTACTTTCATATTAGTGGTTCTGATGCTGACACCATAGGATTTGGTGGGTTTATATTCTTTGGCCCTGGTTTACCTGCAGGCGCCGATGTAGAAGCCTATACGATAACTATTGGGCCTATTCCGCATACTGATGATGGAAAAACAATTTGTATAGATTCTTCGTACTACCCTCCCTCTGGAGTTTGGAAGTGGCAGGGCACAGTAGCTGATTTTCCTGTTTGGCATGGGCCGTATTGTTACAACATTTTGAAAGATCCTACTGATGTGCGTCTGTCCGGCTCGGACAACCTTCCCGATGAATTCACCCTCGGCCAGAACTATCCCAACCCGTTCAACCCGACTACGACCATCAAGTTCGATCTGCCCGCCAGGGCGCAGGTTTCACTCAGCGTATACAATGTGCTGGGCCAGAAAGTGACGACCCTGGTCAACGAAACACTTCCGGCCGGTCGCTATGAAACCGAATGGGACGGAAGTTCCGACGGCGGTGTTGAAGTGGCCTCCGGGATTTATTTCTATCGCCTCCACACCGAACAGTTCACACAAACCAAAAAGATGATTCTGCTCAAGTAGCAGACAAACACGATTTGTCGATCATAACCCCCGGTTTTCCGGGGGTTTTTTATTATGTAACCAATCCGGGCGGCAAGGCCGGTAATGACCGTAGCTTAACCGATACTGTTTGAATTGATCGATCCGGCTACGGCGATATTAACCGCATGAAACACAGGAGGATACACGAATTGAGTTGACTTTTCCGAACAAATGTCGTACAATGAAAGCCTGTGTAAGGTTTATGAGAGATGTTAACTTGTTGATTGGCAAAGGGTTATATGTTAGGGGTCATTGGAAATAAGTTCTCGATAGGCAAGGAAACCTACCATCCATTCTCAGTCGAAATGCACTATTTCAGGATCGATAAGCGTTACTGGTCGATCTGTTTCGAGCGCATCAAAAGGGCCGGGTTCAGTTTGATTGCCACCGCTGTGCCCTGGAATATTCATCAGGACGAGAATAAACATTACGACTTTTCCGGGACGACTGACCCTTCCAAGGATCTGATAGTCTTTCTTGAGCTGGCTCGTGAGTTCGGATTCAAGGTGATCCTGCGTCCGGGTCCGATTGTCAAGGGACAGCTTGAAAACGGAGGACTGCCGAAATTTGTTTTCAGTGATCTCAATGTATTTGCCCGCGATGCGGCCGGGCAGGAATGTGAACTTCCGGATGATTACGGCGTTAAGGGTGGTTATCTGCCCAGTTATCTGCACAAAACATATCAGTTTCATATCAAGAACTATTTTAAAAGTTTCATCGAGATTACCAAGAACTATGTTCATCCCCGCGGTCCGATTTTCATGGTCGAGCTTGATTATGAAACATCGTTCGGCGGCCTGCTGGAGCCGGACAGCGCCGACTACAACCCGCAGGTGCTGGCGGAGTATTATCCTTCTTTTCTCGAAGAGCTTTACGGCGACATCAAGAAACTGAATGCCGCTTACAAGGAAAAGAACGCATCGTTTGAAAAGGTTGAACCGCCGCGCAAGTTCACCGATCTCGATCCCAGGCTGTTCGTCAAGGCTATGGACTGGATGAGGTTCCGGCAGTACATTCTTATGACTTACCTTGAAAATCTTGAGGAAGTTTTCACCGCCTATACGGTTGAACCGTTGATTTTCCGGTCGCTGTATTTCAAACCGGGGAGTTTGCTGCCTGCTTTTGACCTCGTGCCGGAAGATCGCTCGCCGTTTCTGGGGACTAATGTGTTCCCCGGCGGCACTTATTTTGACCTTGCGGTGAAAGCTCGTTTTCTGAAGTCGGAGTATGGTTTCGCTTTCGCCACATCGTTCGTTTCCGGCGGAGCGGCTGAGGATCCCAACCGGGAGGAATCTGTTGCGCCGATTCCGCCCAAACAGCGCAGATTTTACATGGCGGCCAGTCTCGCTTCCGGGTTCAACGGCCTGAACCATTATATGTTTGTTGACCGCGACCATTGGCATGGCGCGCCGCTTCATAAGGACGGCACTATCTCCGACGGATATCCTGTTGTTCGCGAATTCAATACCGCTATCACCGAAGTTGGCTTGGAGGAGATGGAAGCCAAAGCGCAAGTTGTGGTGGTAGGTAACCGTCTTTACGAATGGATGAAGTCGATTACATTCAAAAAGATGTTCCCGTACGTGGGGAAGCTGCTCGATGAATCCGCCACCGGTTTCTGTCGCGATCTCATGCGGTTGAAAATCAATTTCGGGGTGCGTGAAAACCGTGACTGGGAATCACTGAAGGAATACAAGCTGGTTTTCATTCCGTCAACTGAAGTGATGTCGTCTTCCGATCAGGAAGCGATTGTCGAGCTGTTGAAAGCCGGTGTTGATGTTATCATGTGTGGTTTGATGCCGCGATATGATGAAACGATGCGGGATTGTCAGATTCTGGCCAACCACCTTCGCATCAAGACCTCGGTCGACTACGGTATCGGAACAGCCGACTACAAGAACGGCTCTTTCCCGACCTATACGTACGGATCGATTCGCTCTACCGATGATTCCAAAGTGCGGAAACTGGTAAAGAACGGCGCCAAGCTGATTGGTGTGTCGTCATCTCGATTCAAGGGAAGCTTCCATCTGTTCTCATTCGATATCGCCTCCGGCGGCCAGCACAACAAACTGAGTTTTATCGAGTCGATAGTAGTCGGCAAGAAGATCGCACCTTTCGCCTACTGCAGCGATCCCTCGGTCGATATTGCTTTTCATCTGGGTGAAAAGAAGGGCCTGTTGTTTATTGTCGCGCCGCCTGCCGGTGAGCTGTCCGACGGAATTGAACGCGGTTCCAAAGAGGTCATTATCAAGGTTGATCTCAAAGCGGCCGGATACAATTCACCCCGTCTGAAACTTACCAATCTTTTCAACCGGGAAGAAAGCAAGCCGCTCAGGATTTCCACCAAAGAGCTCAAGGACGGAATCCAACTGCCGGTGAATTTCCCCGACGGTTACATTTTCCTGATAGAGAGGCGGTAGCTTATCGGACGGGTGGTGACAGGAGTTGCTGCCGGGGCTATGTGTCGAATAGGACGGACGTTCACGTTAGTTCTCATTGTTCTCTCTCTTCAGCTCTGTGGCTGCGCCGGTGTAGGTGTCACCAGGTATTATGACCACGCTGTCGTGGTCAGTGCCGCGCCTGTTGCTACCGATATCGGTGTCGAAGTTCTCAGGTCGGGCGGGAACGCTTTCGATGCGGCCGTGGCGGTCGGTTTTGCTCTTGCGGTTGTATATCCGGAAGCCGGCAATATCGGGGGAGGAGGTTTTGCAGTCATCCGCGACGGTCAATCCGGTGTGGTCAGGGCTCTTGATTTCAGAGAGACAGCGCCCGCAGCGGCTTTTGAAACAATGTATCTCGATGATTCTTCCGAAGTTATCGAGGGCGCTTCTACGGTCGGGGCCCTGGCGGCCGGTGTCCCCGGCACCGTGGCAGGTCTCTATGAACTGTGGAAAGAGTACGGCTCGCTCCCCTGGGATCAACTGGTCACACCGATTGCGAAACTGGCCGACACCGGGTTCGTGGTTGATAAGTATTTGTGGCAATCGATCACCGAAAAGGCTGCCGCGTTGTCGGGATTCGAAGTCACGGCCCGGCAGTTTCTGCCGGGGGGTAAAGCTCCCGCTGTCGGAGACCGTCTGGTTCAGGCTGATCTTGCCCGAACTTTGTATGCAGTGGCTTGTTCGGTATGAAATGAGTGTT
>JAJRTA010000176.1 GCA_024278515.1 Candidatus Zixiibacteriota bacterium | reverse complement strand
GTCAACCATCTGATTGCGGGGGAACCATCCGAGATCGCCCCCTTTTTGAGCCGAACCGGGATCCTCGGAATACCGTTTGGCGAATTCCGCGAAATCGGCTCCTTCGGCTGTTACGGAGTCATAAATCGCCCTGGCCTTATTGTAGCTGACTTCCCAATCATACGGCTGGGGTTTTTTCTCAAGCCTGACTACACTCAGCGCGGCCCGCTCTTCAATTTTGTAATCTTCCCGGTGCTCTTCGAAGTACGCCATTTTCTCTTCATCGGTGTTGGTAGGAGGAGGACGAGAGAACCGCTCGTAATTGACATCCAACAGCTCAACCTTTACTTTCTCGGCTCCCAACTGGAAGAACTCCTTAACTTCCGCTTCGGTGACATGGGCATTCTGAATCACCATCTCCTGAACTTTCATCTTGGCCAGATCGGCCCTGATCACCGGCTCCATCGAGGCCCAGTAGCTCGACATCTGAGGATCGGCCAGCGAGTTCATATATTTCTGATAATCGAATTTGCCGTCAGTCTGAAAATAGGACAGATTCTGCAATTCAGCGGGAGGTGAGAATTTCAGGTAAGCGTATATCTCTTCATCCGTCACCGCTACTTTTTTCTGCGCGACCTGCTGAGCCAACAGCCGGTCACCCAGGATCTGATCCCAGGCCTTGCGCTGAAGCTCTTTTACTTTTTCGGTCGGAAGTTCGTCTTCTGTCTTTTCGGATTCGGCCCGAACGAGGTTATTGACAACACGGTTGTATTCCGCCCATGAGATCTCTTCACCATTAATGATTCCGGCAACAGCGGATTGCTCATAACCGGCCTGACTGGATATTCCCAGGCCCCATTGAAGGACGATCATCGCAACGAAGAAAAGCAGGACAATGACAATGATAGGCAGGATCATTTTGCGCAAAGTATCAAACATTCAATTTCACTCCTTCAGAAGTTCTTAACAAGCTGCCGGGCAGACAAAGTACAGTCACAGACCCGACCGAGCTGAACAATATAATGCCGAGTGACGATTTTTCAATAGAAACCGCCAAGATATTTTACAAAGGTGGCCGATTTTTGTATCATAATCAGATGAACCATATAAGTATTTTATCGACACCTATGTTTAGATTATCGTCCGTATTCAGGTCTTTGTTAGTGGTTGCCGTACTTTCGGTTATATCAGGGCTATGTTTGGCTGAAGAATGGCCCTTGAAGAGAAAAATCGATCTGTCGAGCGGATTCGGCGATTTTCGTGAGGGACATTTTCACGGCGGTATCGATCTCAGAACCGGCGGCCGGACCGGGATTGAAGTTTTTTCGCCGGTTGACGGTTATGTTTATCGGGTTTCCATGTCATATTCGGGCTATGGCAAAGGGCTTTATATCATGGGAGATGATAACTATCTGTATGTTTACGGCCATTTGTCACAATTCAACGACAAGATTGACCGTCCGGTGAAGAAAGCACAACTGGCCAGCCTCCGGTATTACCAGGACCTGTATTTCCCCGAAGACTCAATACGCATCTCCAAAGGGGAACTGATCGCCTACACCGGCCAGAGCGGCAAGGGGGCGCCCCACCTGCATTTCGAAAAACGAACGGGCGACAATATCCCGCTTAACCCGCTTCGGAACGGTTTTGAGCTTTCTGATAAAATCGGCCCGACTTTTACCCGGTTGGGGATACAGATGGTTGATGATCACTCTCTTTTCGATAGTGGTCGACGAAAACAGTTCATCGATGTTGTCGAGAAAAGAAACGGCCATTTCATCCTTGACAGTTCGCTATACCTGCATCGACCGTTCGGTTTGCTGGTCGAGGGGTTTGATCAGATGCGTGAAGGCGGGATGCAACAGGCCATCTACCGGCTGCGGCTTTATATCGATAATCGGCTGATGTATGACACCCGGTTTGATTCGCTCAGCTATGAGACCACCGACGCGGTCCGGCTCGAGTATGACTATGTGGAAGCGGCCGACGGCCGCAAACGGGTACGCAGACTGTACAAACTTCAGGGCAATCTGTTTTCCGGGAGTCGGGGGAAGATCGGCGATGGCATTTACGGAAATACCGGCAAAGAGAAGATCGGTTTTCATACTGTCCGTATTCTCGGCGAGGATAGTTTCGGAAACTCCTCGGAACTGAGCTTTGATTTCTTATGGGGCCCGCCGGGAGATATCTACCGGAAAGATTCGCTGGTTACCCTGCCGAACTCTACTACCGAGTATTATTTCACGCCGGTACCGGGGTTTGAGAAACTTTCGATCGACTCGGTAGTGGCCAAACGTAATATCCCGAATAAATGGGGAGTGCCGAGCGAGGTAACGATCGAACCCCTCGAAAACGGAAGGATACTCTGCCGCATACAGGCTGATCGCACCCCCGCCGCTCTTTTGAGACTTTTCGTATACAGCGGAGGACGTGAGATTCGCGACAACATCTTCAACGGACTCTGGAAACAACAAGCCGACCGAGCCAATGTCGAATGGGAGGTAATCGAAGACGGCCTGCTGGTTACGCTCAATGTTTTTAATCGCAAGGCTTCCGAATCGCGTATAGAGCTGTACTACCAGGACACCCTGCTCGGTGTAGAATATCCCGAGTATATTGACATTTCACGACATGTCTGTTTCTTGAAACCAAAACCTGAGTATGCAAATATCGATCGCATCGGGTTCGCCATGACACGCGACACTACGCATCAGGTCCGTGAGTTCTCGGACTCGCTGAATATCCGGATCGTGGGGGATCGTGACAACCAGGTTATAGCCGTCGACCACCTTATGGAACTGACTTTCCAGCGTGATAATTTTTATGAGCCGAGATTCATTGAAATAAAGCGTAATATCCCGCGCAACAAAGCGGCCCTGCACCTCAACTCATCGCACTACGAAATACTCCCGGAAGCCTTTGTGACACGCAATGAGTTTCGGTTGAAACTTCAGGTGCCGCCGCGCAGGATTATTCCCACACCCAGTGGAATATGCTGGCTGGACAAGAAGAAAGACAGATGGGTCTGGCTGGACAACGAAGCAGTCGGCGACACGCTGTTCGCCACGTCGATAGGCGGCGGATCCTTCGCGGCGGTGTTTGATTACCAGGCTCCGGCGATTACCAAACTCAGTGTGTTTGAGGGCAAGCGGTATCGCACCGGCCGGCCACGAATCGGGTTTGTCATTGTCGACTCTCTTTCCGGGATTGGAGATGATCGGGATATCTCGGTGAAAATAGACTCAAAATGGCAGATTGTCGATTATGATCCCGAGACCGGATACTGCCTGACTCAACTGGTGGAACCGCTTGCGGAAGGGCGTCATCATCTGGCCATTATCATCTACGACCGGGCCGGAAACAAAACCGAAAAATACCTGAACTTTGTCGTTGCTGCAAAAAAACGGAAGCAAAAATAAACCCGGAGAGATAGTTGTTCATACCTATTCGTGATGACGCCCCCACTTTTCGTAAGCCCTACCTTACGGTCGGTTTGATAGCCGTAAACAGTCTGGTCTTTCTCCTGAGTATTATGCAGGGCCCGCGGGGGTTTCAGTATTTCACTATTCAGTACGGCTTTATTCCGGTAGAGTTGATGCAGTCAATCGAACTGACACCGCAATTACCGGCGTCGATCTGGTTTACGCCGCTGTCATCAATGTTCATGCACGGTGGATGGATGCATCTTATCGGCAATATGCTCTTTCTCTGGATATACGGCAACAACATCGAAGACTACTTCGGTCCGGCCAAATTTCTCTTTTTCTATCTGATCAGCGGCCTTGCCGCAATCGCGCTGTACACCATATTCAGCCCCTCATCGGAAGTACCTCTGGTTGGAGCCTCGGGCGCGATCGCCGGTGTCATGGGGGCGTACATGGTTCTTCATCCCCGTGCCCGGATCACCGTGCTGATAATCTTCTTTTTCATACAATTCGTCCAGATGCCGGCCAAGGTAGTACTGGGAATCTGGTTTGCCTACCAGATCCTGATGTCGCTGACCGGCAGCGCTTCGGGTGGCGGTGTGGCCTGGATGGCGCATGTCGGCGGGTTTGTCTTCGGCTACCTCGTGATGAAGCTGATGGTAAAGATATTCGGCCGAGGCAACACGCCCTCCGGCGGTCAGCGGATTTATCGAATGAACTGGTGAAGACCGGCCATGGGATGATTGCTCCGCCCCGGTTTACGTTAACGATTTGTTTGCTCAGGCCGGTTCCTCGACCAGCTCGAAAGTAGCCCGCACCCGTTCAAACAGGTCGACGGCTTCGTCGTCATAGAAATCCGGCGGCGTCCAGGGAAGACGCACGAAACGGCCATGCGACCAGACCAGCATCAGTTCGCTGTAAACGCCGTTGGTGAGGTAAATGGAGTGACCATACTCATGGTGTGAGGCCATGACCAGGTTGTTGGGGGTCATGATGCCGGGGTCGATATTGACGGTGCGAAAATGAAAGTCGTTCACGTGGTCGGCGAAATTCGGCTCTATTTTGTGGCAGGTTCCTTTGATCGAGGTAAGCGCCGAGCGCGGGGTCTGTTGTTCGAATGAAAAGAACCGACGACACAGGTTCGGTCCCATCTCTTCTTCGTAACGTTTGGCCACAGCGCAGGCAATCTCAGCCGTCTCAAACTGAACCCGCCCGAAGCGCCGTTCCAGTGTCTTGAGACAATCGGAAAGCGCGTCCATCGAAGAGTAGATTACCGACAGGATCAGTCTGCCGGGCGGGGGTTCTATTACTCTGGCCATACCCAACAAATCGATGAAAGCGGCCTGAAATCAACCAAAAAAAAAGAGCGGCAGGCGAAAAAAGGTCAGATGAAGACAACAGGGATCATCAGCACTTCCTGTTTCTGTTCACGACTATTATTTCTTGCCAGAAGCAACCACCCG
>JAJRTA010000175.1 GCA_024278515.1 Candidatus Zixiibacteriota bacterium | reverse complement strand
CCGCCTTCGATACCGCCGGCGTTGTTGGTTTCACGATGGAATTTCTTTTTAGCGGGGTCGCCATAGGAGTCATAGAAAATCTGATCGTGCATTTGTGAACCCCGGGTACGGGCGGCCTGAAAGCCGAGTCCGATTTCGACTCCCTTGACCGAATGAATAGCCATCATCGCGCCCGCCAGACGGCCGTCGAGGCGGTGATACCATTGTGAAAAACCGCCCAGCCCTACCGGTAAACCGCTTATGATTATTTCGGCGATTCCGCCGAGAGAGTCTTTGTCGCGCATGGCGTTTTTGATTTCTTCGATCATCGCCTTTGTCGTGTCCGGATCGATACACCGAACATCGGATTCCTCGGACAGACTATTTATTTTGTACGGTTCCGGCCTTGTGAAATCTTCGGGCAGGCCTGCTGTGCCTATGCTGACAACATGTGAAGCAAACGTGACACCGAACTGTTCAAGCAACTGCCGGGCGACCGCTCCCAGTGCCACGCGGGCGGCTGTTTCACGGGCCGATGCTCGTTCCAGTACGTTGCGCATATCTTTGTGGTTCCACTTGACGGCACCGGCCAGGTCGGCGTGTCCCGGTCTGGGCCGACGAGTGTCGCAGGCCAGTTTTTGCTCTTTGTCGGTGAGATCTTCCGGTATCGGTTTCAGCGGATCCATGATCTTCGACCAGTTCTTCCAGTCGCGGTTCTCCACGATCATGGTCAGCGGGCCGCCCATGGTGACGCCTGAGCGAAGACCGGCGACGAATCTGACCGTATCCTGCTCGATTCGCATCCGGCCGCCGCGTCCGTAACCTTTCTGACGACGGACCAGCTGGTAGTTGATTGCTTCAGTGTCAACCGCAAGTCCGGCCGGGAGACCGTCTATAATAGCCGTCAACTGCGGCCCGTGTGATTCGCCGGAAGTGAGATAGGTAAGCATAGGAAGAAACTATGCAAATGAGGGTGCAGGCGCAACGAGTTTGTCTCTATGATGCTTCAGGCGCCATCTCGACACGCGCCACCCAGTCGCCGCTTGCATCCATATTGGCCAGGCGTTGTTCGATACGATCATCAATGTTGAGCGCCTTGGACATATCGTAATATTTCTGTTTGTCGATCGGTGAAATATCGCGCATTTCCTCGAGAACGGCAACAATCCGCTCGATTGACCGGTCGACCACTTCGAGATCTCCGGGAAGTTTGGCCAGCAGGTTTTCAGTATCCCCCTTGGACAATTTCATCCGAAGCAACTGACTGCGACCGTAGATGGCCATTGTAGCGTTATTGAGATAGTGTGACAGGGTGGCCATCGCGACATTCTTGGCCTCTATCGCGCCTTTCTCCCGTTCCTGCCTGAGCAGGCTCTGAGAAAGCTCCTGCCTCTCACGGAAAAGATTCTCGATGGTCAGGAAGGATCGCCAGATCTCCTGGTTGGCCCGGATGAGCATATCCTCGATATTACCGATATCGACACCGAGGTATTCGGCGGTGCTTATGGTACCGGCCAGCAGTGATGATGAGATTTCATCGACCCTGGCCTTATCAAGTGACAGGCGTTCGGATAATTCGGATATCATCTGCATCCGTTTCTCCAGGTTTACTTCGAAACCGGAAAAACGATCACTGGTTAGCTGGACGGCAAGAGCTACAACATTCTGAATGATAGTTGATGGCCCTTTTTGCGGGCCTCCATGATGGCTGATAATACCGTCGGCTACGTAGTCCGGCAGCCGCCAGACCTCGGCCAGATGATAACCTATTTCGCAGTGATCTATACCGAAAATCTGCGTTTCGGCGTCGACTAATGAATCGGCCGGTACTTTACCTCCCATTATTTGGGAGTATTCTTCGGGATAGTGGTGCATGAAGAAAAGTACTCCGATATCGTGCAAAAGCCCGGCGATGAATGCCTCCTCAGGGTTTGGATAGGCGGCGGCGCGGGCTATTTTTTCCGAAGCTGAGGCAATCGACAGGGAATAGGCGAAGAAATCCTTGGGATCGACGCCTATGGTAGCCGAGATACGTTCCGGGTTGAATACAGACGAAGACAGCGCAAGGCATTTAACGGTTGTTACACCGAGAATCGATACCGCCTGATGCACCGTGGTGATTTCCGTTACCCGCTGATAAAACGATGAGTTGGCCATCTTGAGCAGGCGGCTGGTCAGGGATGGATCCTTAAGGATAATCCGGGCCAGACTGTCTGAGGAATAATCTTCCTTGCCTACTTCATCAAGTATTTCAGATAACACCTGGGGCAGTGAGAGAAGTTTCTCAT
The DNA here is from genome assembly GCA_024278515.1 of Candidatus Zixiibacteriota bacterium. Classification (GTDB taxonomy): domain Bacteria; phylum Zixibacteria; class MSB-5A5; order GN15; family FEB-12; genus JAJRTA01. The sequence continues at coordinate 5,055 of JAJRTA010000175.1, read as the reverse complement.
TACTGCGGATCTGTGCTAAGATATCGATTTTGTTCATGATTTTTGCACTATTTATGTTTTTTCTGGTCTTATCGGCAGGATTATCAGGAAAGTTAGGGACAGATCAGCCGATTATAGGCTTATTGGTCAGGACTGTCCCCTGCTGGTTGATAATGTCGATTTTTCAGACAGAATAAAGAGCCCCGCGGTCCTTTTTTTTGGATATTCTATTTATCCGGGCTAATTTGGATTATGTTTCCAATAACAACGGCTGGTTTTGACCTGATCATACAGAGAGAAGTTTCAGAACTTGAACCCTATATCGAATTTCAACAGGTGATCCCGGCGTTTCCTGTCGTTGTGTCTTACGGCGCTGTTGGCGGAACCGTAGATATTGCCTGCATACCACCCGAACCCGAAAAGGGTCAGGGTGGCACCAAGTACGTTGTGTCCCTTGTCATACGCTTCGTAAGCCGACCAGATAAACAGTCCGTTGACAATCAGGGCCGACAACGCGCTCTCCGGGTATCCGGCGTAAAGATAGCCCAGTCCCGGCACGATACCCAGTACTCCGGCCAGAGTCGGACTTCTGTATCCGAGACTGGTTGCTTCGCGACTGAGACGGGTGCACATTCGGGCGTTGACAGCATAGGGAGACTCTTCGTTGATTCTTTCGAACGATTTCCGGGCGGCGGACCAATCGTACATGTACGCCATACTCAGGCCCTGCATCATGATCGCCTTATCGCCGAATCGCTCACTTGTTGTTAACGATTCGAAACTCTCTCCGGATGATTGAAACTTCTTTTCACGGAACAGTGAAGCGCCGATCAGGAATCGAACCTCGTCGCGGTCTGTTACGGCTGTCGAACCGGACAGCAGATTTTCTCCGTAATCAACAGCAATACTGTACAATCCGTTTGCATAGTAGCATTTCAGCAAGCCGGTTCGCGTGTCGGCGATCAGGGGAGAGTCCGGGTAATATGACAAGAGTCGCATATATTCGGTGATGGCTCGATCATACTCATTTTGTTTCTGCAGGTCTTGCGCGAACCTCAATAGCAGGCTGTCAGGAGATCTGTTTGCAGGTACGTTTTCCCCATAACCGGCAGGAGGTAACGACGATGCCCCGCTTGTCATCTCGGAAGATGCAAATATGTGTGGCAGTATATGTTTTACTTCACTTTCTGATACGCCAGGGACCGGATCGAAAAAGTATGGCTCCCCATCGAGAGATAATCGCGGGTATTCCGTAAGGTCCTGTCCGCAGCGAATCAACCGGTCGGCGGTTATCACGCAGGCGCTTAGTGGATTATGAGACGCAAACGCCTCATAGCCGAACCGGGAGCAATGCGGGTACATCGGACAGGCGTTCCTCCTGGCCGGGCTGATCAGTTTTTGGTACAGTGTAATGGCTCCGAGCGTGACCGGCCGGTAAAACGGATACGCGCTGTTTTCATCGGTTGCGTTGTCGTTCAGGGCCGCACAGGGGGAAGAACTGTAAACGATGAAAAGGAACAAAAGCAGGATCGGTATGCTTATTACCGTTTTAACTGACTTGAGAATGGTTAACTTGATGAATCGTTTGTCTGACATCATTTCCGGATCGGCGTTGAGCTAAGCTGACGGCATTATAGTAATGTCTTTCCGCTTAGTCAACTTCATGTCGACGAACACAAGATACTACTGTACAGGATTGGTTTGTTGTGCTATCTTGTGAGCCGCATCAGGACAGCCCGGAAATGAGAGAGGGCCGCCCGTTGACATTTGTAGTATGGATAGTGACAAAGAACGGCAAGAGAGAACAGAATCACGCTCGCTGGAGCAACAGCTTGATCAATCGCTAACGGCCGGTGAAGAACATCTGGTCGAGCCGGAGAACGCTCTGCCCAACACCTCGATGGCCGAACTTCCGGAAAGTATGCGGGTGGCGGCCTCGCGGGCCGGGTGGAGTGAACTGACCACGGTACAGGCGCGGGCTATACCATACATGCTTGCTGAACGTGATCTGATAATTCAGTCCCGAACCGGCAGCGGCAAGACCGGTGCCTTCGTGTTGCCGACCCTTGAGCGTATCGGCAATAAACCGTCAACCGGGCAGGCCCTGATTCTGGTGCCGACTCGCGAGCTGGCCAAACAGGTTGGTGATGAAGTCAATGTTCTGGCCGGTAATTCCGGGGTTCGCTGTGTGACAGTGTATGGTGGCGTTGGCTACGGTCCGCAGATCGAGGCCTTTCGCGCCGGGGCGCAGATTATAGTCGGCACGCCCGGTCGGATTCTCGATCACCTGCTCAAAAAGACCCTGAGTCTGGACAAGCTGAAGATTCTGGTGTTCGATGAAGCTGATCGGATGATGTCGATGGGCTTCTATCCCGACATGAAGCAGATACAGCGTTTTCTGCCGCGCACGCGAATCAATGCCTATATGTTTTCTGCTACTTTCCCCTCACACGTGATCCGACTGGCCGGGGAGTTTCTTCGCAGGCCTGATTTCCTGAGCCTGAGTCGTGACAATGTGCATGTCGCCGAAACCGAACATTTGTTTTACACAGTCCCGAGAATGGAAAAAGAAAGATGCCTGGTGCGGATCATTGAAACTGAAAATCCAACCGGGGCTATTATCTTCTGTAATACCAAAGCGACGGTATCGTTTGTCACGACCGTGTTGAAACGTTTCGGTTACGATGCGGATGAATTGACCGCTGATCTTTCGCAAAAAGCACGCGAGCGTATAATGACCCGGGTGCGCGAACATAAGCTCAGGTTTCTGGTAGCGACGGATCTGGCCGCAAGGGGAATAGATATACCTGAGCTTTCTCACATTATCCAGTATGAACCACCGGAAGATCCTGAGTTGTACATCCATCGGGCCGGTCGCACCGGTCGGGCGGGGGCTTCCGGTGTCGCGATCACGCTGGTCGATGTGCTTGAAAAGTCGGAACTGCAGCGGATTGCGAAGCGGTTCAACATCGATCTGGTCGAACGACCTTTACCGAGCGATAATGATGTTGCCGCGGTCGTATCGCAACGAGTGACCACTTTGTTGGAAGCGCGGTTGCGGTCGCGGGATAAGCTGCGGGTCGAGCGGATGCAGCGATTAGTTCCCCTGGCTTTCGAACTGGGGCAGAGTGAGGACGGGGCCTCGATTATCGCCATGCTTCTGGATGATTACTATCAGGAAACCCTGCACGCGCCGCCGGTGCAACCCGAAACGGAAGATTCAAAACAACCGAAAAGATCGACCCGGGAAGATCGTCCCGGGAGAAAACCACGCAAACGTTCACGTAAGCGGCGTTAGTATCAAATCAGAATACCAAAGGGGAATATAACGTGGCCGTTAGGCGAGTTTGTTTGGTTGACTCGTTTAAGGGCCGCCTTTATCATTCCGGCGAATAATATGCGGTAACGGAGAACGGTCTGGTGCAGGTATATGAACTTTTAAGTGTCGGCATGGTGATACTGCTCGGTTTGCTGGGCGGTAAACTTTCGCACAAAGCCAGGGTTCCGCGCGTGACCGGGTATATGCTGGTCGGTCTGCTGTTCGGTCCATCGGTACTGAATTTGATAACTGCGGAAACTCTGACCGATATCCAGATTATCAACGATATCGCGCTCGGACTGATTCTGTTCGCCATCGGAGGCGAAGTTGAGTTGGAACATTTACGGTCGCTTGGCCGCAGCGTAATCTACATTGCGCTGGCTGAGAGTTTTGGCGCGTTCACTCTCGTCTTTCTGATAACCCTGGCAATAACTTCGGATCTGCGTCTGGCTATGCTGCTTGGCTCAGTAAGTATCGCCACCGCTCCCGGTGTGACCCTCCTGGTGATTCGTGAGTATCGCACCCGCGGTCCTCTGACCGACACGTTGCTGGCTGTGGTGGCGATTAATAATATCATCTGTCTTGTGGTCTTCCGCATCTTTTATGCTTCGAGCGCCCTGCTGGACGGCGTGGCGGTATCAGATGTGATGATGGCGATCGGTAAGGAGCTGCTTGGTTCGATAGTAATCGGGGCTGTGATCGGGGCTGTGATCACGTATTGGGAGCAGAAAATAGATGATCTGTCCGAGTTGCTTCTGGTTATCATAGCCGGGTTGCTGCTGGGTATCGGCGCGGCCAAGACGCTGGGAATATCCTACCTGATGGTTTGTCTGATTATCGGCGCCGTGACCAACAGTCTCTCCATGATGCACCGCCTGGTGTACGCCGAGCTGCGACAGACCGAGATGCCGTTTTATATTGCATTCTTTGTATTGTCCGGGGCGAGCCTCCATCTTGAGTCGTTGGCCACTCTTGGTGTTCTGGGTCTGGTGTATCTGGTGGTTCGGCCGATTGGAAAGTTTGCGGGGTCATACACAGCGGCCAGGATGTCAGGCGCTGACCTGAATGTTCGCAACAATCTCGGCATGACTCTGATCCCGCAGGCCGGAGTGGCTATCGGGATGGTTCTGACAGTGATGGAATCCAACCCGGAACTGGGTCAGATCATGGGGACCATAGTGTTTTCATCGGTGATTGTTTATGAAGGGATTGGTCCTTTTCTCACACGGCTGGCTTTGGCCCGGTCGGGTGAAGTTTACCTGCAGGAATGATCAGTGTTTATCATTCGGAAACTTTACTGGTGTATCGGACCGGCTTTGCCGCAGGGGAAAAAGAGTGTATGGTCAGTCTGGAGCCGGGGCCGTAACCATCAATTGTGATTTCATAACCTTCTTCAGTCGATGATTCGAACAGAGCCGGGCTGTCGAGATAGCGACCGCGTTCATCGAACTTGTGCACACCCAGCCGGTCGCATACCAGGATATGCTTTTGACGGCGGTTGTCAGGCAAGTCGCTGTCCTCTTCAATAACGATCCGCTTGGGGAACAGAAGTCGCGCCGAGTCACCGGCGTTTTCGTTTTGGTTTCTGCCTCGGTTTCCGAACGACATCTTTTCGCGTCCGTTTGAATCCAGCACGAGAACACGATGATTGCCCCAGTCGGCGATGTAAATATCACCTTCGGAATCAACGGCGATTCCCTCGGGACTGTTCAGTTTTGCTCTGGAACTGATTTTCATGGTATCGACAGTGCCGCTTT
>JAJRTA010000174.1 GCA_024278515.1 Candidatus Zixiibacteriota bacterium | reverse complement strand
CAGATGCCCAATCCCAAGTGGGTGATCGCAATGGGCGCCTGTGCGTCTTGTGGCGGCGTATTCAACAACTACGCCGTATTACAGGGAGTGGATCGTATTATACCGGTTGATATTTATGTTCCCGGGTGTCCGCCCCGCCCGGAGCAGCTTATTGACGGCATTATGAAGCTGTTTGAAAAATTAGGCCGGGAATCAGTCAAAGACAAGCGAGAGGACTGGGGTCGCCGCGTCGTCTGAGCCTGCAGGCTCAACGTAAACGGTAAAAAGTTTTTGATCGGATTTGTGAAATTTTGAACCAGTGACAGCCATGGAAGAACAACTTCGCGGATTCATGAAAGAACGGTTTGGTGACGCATTGATCGCGGAAGAGGATTTTCGCGGTGATGAATCGTATGTCATCAAGCCGGAAATGCTGTTTGAAATCTGCAGGGCTTTCCTTGATGATGAAACTCTCAATGTCCGTTTTCTGTCCGATATTACGGCAATTGACTGGCTGGGTCACGATCGCGAAAGAAACGGCCGCTTTGAAGTTGTTTACAACCTGTATTCCCTGCCGCATAGTTACCGCTTTTTCCTGAAAGTCCGACTTCCCGCCGACAACCCAACGGTTGCTTCGCTGGTCGATCTCTGGCCGGGCGCCAACTGGATGGAAAGAGAGGTGTTCGATCTGTTCGGCATAAATTTCGAGGGGCATCCGGAATTGACCAAAATACTCACTCCGGATGAACTCGAAGGTCACCCGTTACGCAAAGATTTCCCGCTCACCTATGAGCAACCGCAGTTCAACTGGAACAAGGATGACCCGCCCGAGGTGATACGCTGATGACGGAGCAGAAGACAGTTACCATAAATATGGGGCCGCAGCATCCGTCGACGCATGGAGTCCTGCGCGTTATTCTCGAACTCGACGGCGAACGGGTGGTCAGCGCCAAACCGGTGGTGGGCTATCTCCATACCGGTATTGAAAAGACGATGGAGTCCAAGCTCTATTACAAGGCTCTGCCGTGTACCGACCGGATGGATTACCTCTCGCCGATGTCCAACAACCTTGGCTACTGTCTGGCTGTTGAGAAGTTGATGGACATTGACGTGCCGGAGAAAGTCAAGTGGGCGCGAGTGATTCTGGCCGAATTGACCCGTATTAAATCGCACCTTGTCTGGCTCGGCACGCACTCGATCGACCTCGGAGCCATGTCGATGCTTTTGTACACTTTCCGTGATCGTGAGTCTATCATCGACGTTTACGAAGCATGCGGCGGGCAGAGGATGATGACCAGCTACATTCGAATCGGTGGACTGGCCCATGATCTTCCGATCGACTTTGAAAAGAAAGTACGTAAGGCGTGCCGACAGGTCAGGAACGGGCTGGCGGATTACGAAAACCTGCTGGTTAATAATGAGATTTTTATCAACCGCACGAAGAACGTAGGGATTATATCGGCTGAAGATGCCGTCGCCTGGTCGCTCTCCGGTCCCATGCTGCGCGGCAGTGGTGTGAAACATGACCTGCGCAAGGCGAATCCATACAGCGGCTACGAGAATTTCGATTTTGACATCGCCTACGGTACCAATGGTGACGCCTACGATCGCTTCAAACTGCGGCTCGAAGAGATTCGCCAGTCACTCAGGATCATTGAACAGGGGCTTGACGGTATGCCGGAGGGCGCTTATCGTGCTCATGTCCCCGGGGTGGTCCTTCCCCCAAAAGAAGATGTTTTGTACAAGATGGAATCGATGATTTTCCATTTCAAGATAATTACTGAGGGCTTCAAAGCGCCGGTGGGAACGGTCTATCAGGGAATTGAGTCTCCCAAGGGGGAGCTTGGTTTTATGATTACCGGCGATGGCACCAATATGCCGCGACGCATCCGGGTGCGTCCACCCTCGTTTATCAATCTCGCGTCGCTGCCCAAGCTGGTGGAAGGGTGTTTGTTCTCCGATGTTGTCTGTGCCATAGGCACGATCGACATTGTACTTGGTGAGGTTGATCGATGATTCTTACTCCGGAGTCAATACAGCTTATCAGAGAGAAAGCGGCCCGCTACCCCCGCGCCAAGTCGGCTATTCTGCCGGCCCTGACTATTGCGTACCGTCAGGTCGGGCACCTCAGTAACGAGATTTACGAGGAGATATCCGAAGCTATCGGTGTCCCTGCGCTCGAAGTTGCCGAAGCGGCCACTTTCTATACGATGTTCCCCAAACAGCCGACCGGCAAGTACCTGATTCAGGTATGTCACAATATCTCGTGTTCGTTGTTGGGAGCGGATTCGCTCATCAAGTATCTTGAAGATAAGCTGGACATAAAGAAAGGTGAAACGACAGCGGACAACCTGTTCACGCTGATATCGGTGGAATGTCTGGGCTCCTGTGCGACTGCGCCGATGATGCAGATCAATCATGATTACTACGAAAACCTCACTCCGGAAAAGGTTGATGAGATTCTTGAGCGCTTGAGGAAAGAGTCATGACTTTCTATTCACCGGTAATAACCAATGCCAGAGAAGCGGAATCCAACGAGAAACTGCATCTGTTCAGGTATGTCGAGGATCCGGATCAGCCCCGAATCGACACTTTTGAAGCTCATGGCGGGTATGTCGCATGGAAGAAGGTGTTGTCGTCGATGTCGCCTTCCGAGGTGATAGATGAAGTCAAGGCTTCAGGCATTCGGGGGAGGGGCGGGGCCGGTTTCCCGACCGGTGTGAAGTGGAGCTTTGTGCCCAAGGATTCGCCTAAACCGAAATACCTGATATGCAACGCCGATGAATCCGAGCCGGGCACCTGCAAAGACCGTGTGCTCATGGAACGCGACCCGCATTCGGTGATCGAAGGGATGGCTATTGCTTCATACGCGATCGGTTGTCATTTGATGTTCATATACATACGCGGCGAATTCGGCCACAGCGCCGTGATGATGGAAAAAGCGATGAACGAAGCATACGCCAAAGGTCATCTCGGAAAAAATATTCACGGCAGCGGCTACGATCTTGATATGATTGTCCACACCGGCGGCGGCGCATATATCTGCGGGGAAGAGACCGCGCTGTTGAATTCGCTGGAAGGCGAGCGGGGGATGTCGCGTATTCGTCCACCTTTCCCGGCCATAGCCGGTCTGTATGCCTGCCCGACTATCGTAAACAACGTCGAGAGCCTGGCCACGGTACCGTTTGTGATAAATCGAGGCGCCGACTGGTACAAATCACTCGGCACGGAAAAGTCACCCGGCACCAAAATCTTTTCACTCAGCGGCCATGTCAACCGTCCCGGCAACTACGAAGTCGAGCTGGGCTTCTCGCTCAAAAAGCTCATTTACGATCCGGAATACGGCAACGGGATAAGCGGCGGCCGCAAGCTGAAAGGGGTTATACCGGGCGGTTCATCGACACCGTTCCTGACACCTGAAATGATAGATGTCGGTCTTGATTATGAGTCATTGCAGGAGGCTGGCTCCATGCTTGGGAGCGGAGCTGTTATTGTTTTCAACGAAGACACCTGCATCGTCTGGGCGTCGCTGAAACTGTCCCATTTTTACCGTCACGAATCCTGCGGCAAATGCACGCCCTGCCGCGAAGGAACCGGATGGCTGGAAAAAATCATCGGGAGAATCGAGGCCGGTCAGGGTCGGCCCGGCGATGTCGAGCGTATCGAGGAAATCTGCGGCAACATACTGGGTCGCACGGTATGCCCGCTCGGCGATGCCGCCGTGATGCCGATCCAGTCGGCGATTAAACACTGGCGCGATGAATGGCAGTATCATATCGAGAACAAAAAATGTCTCGTGAAATCTGAGTTTGGGTTTTAGCGGATCATGGTACAGGACACAAAAGACAAAGCTGCAACCGAAGCCGGACCGAACACGGTTACATTTACAATCGATGGACGAGAGACAACCGTGCCGAAAGGTACAACTGTCCTGATTGCGGCCAGGGAAATGGGAATAGATATTCCTACATTTTGCTGGCATCCCAAGCTCAAGTCGGTCGGCGCCTGTCGTATGTGTTATGTCGAGATTGAAAAACGTCCCAAGCTCGAAGTTTCCTGCGCCACCGAGGCGCTTGACGGTATGGTTGTGTACACTGCCTCGGACAAGGTGCTGAAAGCCCGCCGCGCACTGATAGCCTTTCAGCTTCTGAATCACCCGCTTGATTGCCCCACATGTGATAAAGGCGGCGAGTGTACTTTGCAGGACCTCACTTTTGCGCATGGTTTCGATGACAGCGACTATGAATTCACCAAGACCCGCTTCCGTGAAGAGGGAATGACTACTACCTTCGACGATCTCCGAATCGGTCCGGAAATAATTCTGAATCGTAATCGCTGTATTCTCTGTTACAAATGTGTACGAGCCAACAAAGAAGCGTTCGGTGAGTACGACCTCGGAGTGTATGAGCGTGGCAATATGGCCGAGATCGGGGCCGCGCCCGGAACAGAAGTCGACAATCCGTTCTTCGGTAATCTGATCGAAATATGTCCGGTGGGTGCTCTCACCAGCCGGGAGTGGCGCTATAAAGTCCGGGTCTGGCTGACCAGAACTGTCCGATCGATCTGCAACTTTACCAGCTCCGGCACCGGTAT
>JAJRTA010000011.1 GCA_024278515.1 Candidatus Zixiibacteriota bacterium | reverse complement strand
GGCATCGCAATCCGTATTCTTCCGTGGCCGAAATCCTCAAAACATCTCCTTCGCCGGTCTCTGTTTACTACGACCGGCACATGCTTTATACAAAAACCTTACAAAATTGTAAAGTATTATTTGTTAAAATCATCGGCAGTACAGTTTTGTTCCCCATATTCGCTATCTGCCTCGATACTAATAGAATACAGGCGGTTGACAGGCACTGTGACAGAAGCCTGTTGCGTATACACATCCTTATCGCTATTCTTCACCGTCAGAACGGCCATACTCCGATACTTTGACGAGGATAGAAGATTTCGACGGATTTGACCAATATCATCCTGCTGGCTTTTGCGCTGGCTTTTGACGCTTTCGCCGTCGCGATCGCCGTCGGCATCCGGATGGGGCATCTTGAACGGTGGACCGTGTTCAGGTTGTCATGGCATTTTGGGTTCGCGCAATTCGGTATGCCGATTGTCGGCTGGTATGCCGGGGGGGTGATTTCGGGCTGGGTCGGTTCGCTGGGGCATTGGCTGGCCGCGTTGATACTTGCCGCAATCGGAAGCCACGCCGTCTACGAACAACTTCGTCCGGAGAAACGTGAATGGAAGGGAGACCCCACGCGCGGCATGTCGTTGATTGTTCTCATGTTCGCTACTTCGATCGATGCTCTTGCCGCCGGACTGTCACTGGCCCTTGTCGGGACTGCTATTTTGAATCCCGCTCTTATCATCGGTGTTGTCGCCGCCGGGATGACGGTATTGGGTCTTTCTTTCGGACGGGCGCTGGGTATGCGCTTTTCGCGTCAGGCCGGTATCCTCGGCGGCCTGATCCTGATAGCCCTGGCGGTCAAGACGGTTTGGTAGGGGGGGACACTGCTCTCAGGTAGAGTCGAACCCCTTAAGACTTTGCGATTCTTCAGAAAGATAAAATCGCAGCTACGCCCTTTGTGTCGCCCAGGGTTGGCGTCACCGACAACCGGACGGGTTCGGGAGTGTTCTTACGAGTGAGTTTCAAGCCGACATAACTTCCCAGGATTGCCCCGGCGATAACGTCGCTGAGATAGTGCTTGTTTTCCTGTAACCGTGAAAGGCCGGTGTAGCCCGCAATAGCAAAAGCGGGCAAGCCGAGCTTGAGGCCATAGTGCCTGTGAACTACCGCCGCCAGGGCGAACGTCGATGAAGTGTGTCCCGAGGGGTACGAGTAGTCGGTTCCGTCAGGCCGGGACCGGTTAACGGCGGCTTTAAGAGTGGCGGTCAGAAGGCCGTTTATGGCCTGAACTCTCAGTATATCCGTTCCGAAAGACCGAAGGTTGTCGGAACCGGTGAGCTTGCCGATCGACCAGGTCGATAGAGACAGCACGGCCGGGAAGAAGCCGTCGCCAATGACCTCTCCGGATTCAAAGAAATTATCAGCGAAGGGAGAAGCTCCCCACATTTCTGTGAACTCGGGCGTTTCGTTGCGGAAAGCCGGACCGAACGCTGCGGGCGCAGCCGCCAGGCCGCCCACGACGGCGTAAAAATCGGGTTCAGCCATGAGAAAACGCATATCACGGTATAATTGAGTAACTATGAATCGGCGATGAGCAGGGTCGGGTATACTATCATCGACGACCGTCCCACAAGTTGCCGGAGCGCTCAGGACCGTGAGGCAGATCAGGGTGACGAAAAGGGATGTTACGAGGCGCTGAAGAAGGCAGGACATAGTAGATCTCCAAATCTTTTGACGCTGTTATATAATCTCTGTCGGCAATATTGTTACCGGCTCTTTAGCGAGTTTTTCTTCGGAGACCTCTTGTTAAAATATATTTGTGGCTCTAATTTCTCAATAATATAAATATATGCGAATATACGTGACAGGGAGCAAAAAGGCAACACTTACTGGTGATTAGGAACCATGATATTCGGAAAATGGTCTTAATCTGAACATTTTGATCACTCATTCCGGGTATGATTCTTCGTCATGAGGGTAGTCGCCGCTCTTTACATCGGCGATAAACCGCTTAACGGCATCTGAAATAACAGGGGAGAGGTCGGCATAGCGGCGCACAAACCTGGGTTTGAACTCGGTGTCGCCGAGTCCGAGAATATCGTTGATCACAAGCACCTGGCCATCGCAGTCAACGCCCGCACCTATGCCGATTGTGGCCGCGCTCTTCAGGCTTTCGGTGATCTCCCCGGCGATATCGGTCTGCACCAGTTCGAGCACCATGGAGAAAGCGCCGGCCTCTTCCAGCGCCAGGGCCGACTCTTTCAAATAGGTCTGTGATTTCTTCCTGCGTCCCTGCACCCGCGGCCCGCCGAACCGATTGATCGATTGGGGAGTAAGGCCGATATGTCCCATCACCGGGATGCCGAGTTCGACCAGCCGCTTAACCGTCGGCACCATCTCCAGGCCGCCTTCTATCTTGACCGCGTGCGCTCCGGCCTCTTTGAGGAAACGTCCGGCGTTGAAGATAGCTGTCTCAAGCGACGGCTGGAACGACAAAAAGGGCATATCGGCGATTACCAGGGCGCTTTCAGTGCCACGGGCGACAGCCGCACAGTGGGCCGCCATCACATCCATAGTGATGGGCAGAGTCGAGTCAAAGCCGTGAATGACATTGGCCGCTGAGTCTCCGACCAGTATCATGTCGATACCGGCATCGTCCAGGATACGGGCGGTATGATAATCGTAGGCTGTCAGTACCGTGATTTTTTCTCCGGCCGCTTTCTTTTTCAGAATACGTCCGACCGTCATTCGTTTCTTGCCGTCAAGGTATCCCATATCCGTTATTCCATCACCGCCTTACCGGCCGGTATGTAGTATTTTTTGCCGCTCATCGGCTTTTCGATCTGCTCGATCAGATCATCGAAATGCTCCGGGTTCTCCACGAAATCAATATCGTCGGTTTTGACAACCAGCAGCGGCGTTTCCGTGTAGTTGAAGAAAAAGTAATCATACGCCTTATTGAGCATCTAGATATAATCATGCCCAATGATTTTTTCGAAGGAATAGTTCCGTTTGCGAATGCGCCTGAGCAGCGTATCCGTCGAAGCCTGCAGATAAATGGCCAGATCGGGACGGGGGATATCGCGCGACAAAATCGGCGCGATCTTGTCATACAACGAAAGCTCTCTTTCGGTCAGGTTGACCGACGCAAAGATAGCATCTTTGGCGAACAGGTAGTCGGCGACGATACGCTGCGAGAACAGATCACGGACCATCAGTTGTTGCTGTTGCTGGAACCGTGATAGCAGGAAGAATAGCTGACAGCTGAAGGCGTACCGCTTCTTGTGCTTGTAGAAATCTACCAGGAACGGGTTCTCGAATACTTCTTCCGCCAGCAGGTCAGCTTCAAGGCGATCGGCCAGCATTTTGGCAAACGATGTTTTCCCGACGCCGATAACACCCTCGACAGCTATGTAGTTGGGGCTAAGGTTGTCGAGCGACATGATCTTTATACAATAATACGGCGGCGCGGTCTTTTTCAGTTAAGAAATCGGCCACCAGTGTTTTTGTTACCGGATGAATTACACCGGGTTCGATCTGCAATATCGGCAACATCGCCCAGGGACGTTTCAACAGTTCCCGGTGCGGGATGGACAGGCGTTCAGTCTCAATGATCTGTTGCCCGAAGAGCAAAATGTCAAGATCGATCGTACGCGGCAGTTTTTTCCCTTTGCCGGTACGTCCCAGTTTTTTCTCGATCAATTCGAGACTGTTCAGAAGTTCATTCGGTGTGAATTCGTAATCTGCCATTACCGCCTGGTTCATGAACGACGGCGCCTCGTCGTCCATACCATAGGCATCCGACAGATATATTCCGGATATCGCCACGATCTCGAGACCTTCAATGAATTCAAGTTTTGAAAGAGCCGCGGCGAGGTTCTTTTCGCGGTCGCCTAAGTTGGAACCGGCGAGGATAAAAACAGTTTCGGACATCTTATGCCTCTATTTATCATTATTGATCAGTTTTCCGGTGTCGGATTGATGCCTTGTTATTTCGACTTCGATATGTTTAACATGACCGCCCAGGGGCGGATCAATTTTTCTGACACGCAATGTAACCCTGTAGGCGCTGAACGCCTCGAGTATTTTTCCGGCCAGTTTTCCGGCCAGTTTTTCCAGCAGTGAGAAAGCTTCACTCTCGACGGTTTCACGCACTATCCGGTAAACCTTTGAATAGTCAATAGTGTCGGTCAGTTCATCGGAATGTCCGGCTTCGGCAAGGTCGACTTCGAGCTCGCAGTCAACCTCAAACATCCGCCCGGTCTCGCGCTCGGCCGCGCTGACGCCATGATAAGCATAAAACGACATACCGGTCATACGGATGATATCTTTCATTCGGTCTCCGTTTTCTGAGGTATTTGTCGTCGTTTTTTCAGCCTCTCGACAGCCTCTTCATACTGTTCGGCGGGTGCCGTCAGTGATACTCTGACAAAGCCTTCCCCGACTTCTCCGAAAGCCGTGCCCGGTGTTACCAGAATACGGCTGCGTTTGAGCAGACGGTTGGCCGCCAGTGTCGCCGGTGCTCGCTTTGGCAGACGCGCCCAGACGAACGGTACCGAGTCCTGCCCGGCCGGTTCGAGGTCGAGCATCTTCAGGAACGAATCAACCTGGCCTGCTTTCGATACGACATCGCGGCGAAACTGCTTAAGCGACGGCAGTGGATATTTACGGATACCTTCGACAGCGATTCTGATATGTTCCGCAAACAAAATCGGATTTATCAATTTGGTGGCCTGTTTAAGACCGCTGATTACATCACGGTTGCCGACCACGAACGACAAAGGCAAACGGGGGAGACCGAAATGATACGAGAACGATCCGGCCTCGACACCGGCCTTACTGCCGCCTGTTACGGACATCAGGCTGACGGATTTGCGTTCATCGAAGGTCTGGTAGGCGCCGTCGTTGACGATCATGATGTTTTCTTTGGCCGCCAGCCATACCAGGTCGCCCATCTCACGTTCGCTCAACTGTGAGCCGGTCGGATTATGTGGCGAATTAAGAAAGAGTATCCGCGCCACCCGGCCGAGCTGAGTGGTGACTCGTTCAAAATCAGGTCTCCAGCCGTTACGGGACGTAAGGTTGTAACTGACGGCTTCCCCTCCGCAGGCGGCGATCACCCGCCGGTAGGTGGGCAGACCGAGGGCGGGGACGAAGGCGATATCGCTGTTGTCGATAAAAGCCAAAGCCAGAGCCAGCAGGCTCGATGAAATGGAACTGCCGATAAAAACTTCTTTTGATGGGTTGAGCCTGGCGTTGTGCTCAGACTGGTACCACTCGGCTACAGCCTCGCGAAGAGTCTGCAATTCCTCCGCGGTCGCCGGTCGTAAAGAATCGGTAACCCCGTTTATCTCGCCGGAACCGATCGGCCATCGGAAAGAAGCCAGATCGACCAGTTCAGGTTTCCTTATCAGGCGCATCTGTTTCTCAAGACGAGCAAACGACAAAATATCCGGCGGCAGTTGGTACAGCCGGTTCGCCTTTTCAACGATTATCTTCTTGACCGGCATTTATATGACCCGTTAGTGTCCGGGGTCCCAGGTTTTATCCAGGTTGACCCGCATCCTCTCCAGCCGTTTGAAATCTTCACCCGGGATCGAGTCGATATTCCCAAGATGGCGAGCCAGAAGAACGATACGCGCGTAATGTTCGACTACTTCATGGCGGTTGTAGGCTTCTTCCAGAGATCGACCGACCGTCAGCAGTCCGTGGTTGCGCAACAGGATAGCATTGCAGGTATCGACATGTGGTTCGATCGAACGGGGAACCTCATCGGTGCCGGGTCCGGCGTAATCGGTCAGCGGTATTTTGCCGACGGTAACCACTACTTCCGGCAGAATATCCGATTCCAGACCGATCCCTGCGACGGCAAAAGCTGTCGCGTGGGGGGGATGGGCGTGAATGACCGCTCGGACTTCTGTCCGACGCTGGTAAACCAGCAGGTGCATGGCCAGTTCGGCCGAAGCCTTGTGATTGCCCTGGAGATGTTTGCCGTTTATATCGACAATTACCATATCTTCAGGCGTGAGACGGCCTTTGGGCAGTCCCGACGGGGTGACCATGATACGGTCATCATCAAGCCGTACCGACAGGTTGCCGTCGGTGCCGGCGATCATATCCTGCTCGTACAGCCGCTTGCCGTAATCGGCAACAGCTTTTCTGACAACAAAGGGTGAAGCCATAATCATTGGGGAAGGTAGACCGCTTTTTACCTCTTGTCAACAACATACGTCGATCTATAACTGGCTCTGATACCGCAGGCGGCCTTGTGATACTTGCAGATGGCACAGACGGCCGGGAATCGTGTGTGACCTGATGCAGTTCGCCCCGATGAGGCCGCAATTCCCGCATCTCTGTTTCTGATATTTTTTTGCATCATATTGGCAGCTTGTGCGTTATAAATATTGAAAATATGCCAGGCCTGAGTTTTTGCTTGACACCGGAAGCTCAGTTTAGTATCTTGCGAAGTTACCGTTTGGAGGAAAACAGTAGTTGTTTGAAAAGAGAATCCGTAAGGATTCGGTCAGTCGAAAAGGGTCGCGGTTTGCCTCACTGGGGTTGGCAGCCGCTATTTTTACCCTCATAGGTATTCTGGTGGCGCCGCATCTGCCATTCTTTGCCGAAGAAGGCAGGCACGGCGGTTTCTCGCGTTCCATGCAGGCCGGTGTTTTCCCGGTTGTGGAACGGGATGGTGAATATGAATCGCCGTTCGTGGCCGTAGTAGAGAAAGTCCAGGATGCCGTGGTCAACATCTCGGCCAAATCGCGTAGCGAGGAGTGGCCGAGGTTTTACCACAGCTTTAATTACCAGACCAATTCCGGTTCCGGGTTCTTCTTCCGTAAGGACGGTTATATCCTGACCAACAATCATGTAGTAGAGGATGCTGTCACCTTGACTGTTCGTACCGCCAGCGGGTACACGTATGAAGCTCAACTGGTAGGCAACGATCCCGAAACCGATCTGGCTGTTCTGAAAGTCGAGCCGGAGGATGATATTACGATTATTCCGTTCGGTAACTCCGACGACATAAAAGTCGGCGACTGGGCGATAGCTATCGGCAATCCGTTCCCACAGCAAGGCCTGGAACGGACAGTGACGGTTGGTGTGATTTCGGCGGTAGCCAGAAGCAACCTCTTTTTCGGCCGCGGCGAGCGCCCGAGTTATCAGAGTTATATCCAGACTGACGCTTCGATCAATCCCGGCAACTCCGGCGGTCCGCTTTTGAACCTGCGTGGTGAATGTATCGGTGTGAATTCGGCTATTTCAAGCCCGACCGGCGCGTCGGTCGGGATCGGCTTCGCCATTCCGGTCAATCTGGCCCGCGCCATTGTCCCCGACCTGATCGAAACCGGGCGCGCCTCACGCGGCTGGCTGGGTATATGGTATCATGAGGTTTCGCAGCGGGAGGCGGAACGTCAGGGTCTGGAACAGGTAAAAGGGATTACGGTTGACTCGGTGGTGGCCGATTCCCCGGCG
>JAJRTA010000173.1 GCA_024278515.1 Candidatus Zixiibacteriota bacterium | reverse complement strand
CCCGGTGTTCGATCTCACCAACGGCGGATTCCTCGAGTACTACTACTACCTGAAACTGACCAACACTACCGGCGGCGTGGATCGATTGCTGGTGGAGATATCGTCCGATGGGGGACTGTCGAACTGGACCGAGATCGCCCGATACGACACCGACGGCGGACCGTTCTGGCATTTCGATCAGATTCTGGAAGAAGATTTGACAGCAGCGGGCGTCACTTTTGGTCCCAACATGGTTGTCCGGTTCACGGCCAATGATGCCGACCCGCAGTCGATTGTCGAGGCCGGTGTCGACGGGTTCAAGGTCACGCAATACAACTGCGTGCTTCCCTGGTTGTGCGCTGATATCGACAACGATGGTGAGGGGCCCAATATCGCCGACCTGGTTTACATGGTTGACTATATGTTCAACTCCGGCCCGCCGCCTCAGTATTTTGCAGCGGCCGATTTTGATGGAGACGCCGAGATTACCATTGCCGACCTGGTGACACTGGTTGATTACATGTTCAACAACGGACCGGTACCGACCTGCGGGTAGGATAGATGAAGCGTAAAGCCATCGGTATATGATCTGCCAGGTGGCCCGATACGACAGCAAAATCTGACACAAAAAAAGCGACCGGCATTTCCGCCGGTCGCTTTACACAAGCATGATTACGATATGTTATTTTTTCGACCAGTCAGGAGCCGTATCCATACCGGGGCCGCTTATTCGACGTTTGCCGTTGCCGGTGATATCGACAATCCAGATCGATCCGTCCTGTGTGGAAAAAGTAAGCCATTTGGAATCCGGTGACCAGGACGGCCGAATCGGATTGATGTAGGTGCCGATCGGCGTTTCTGTCACGAGGTATTTTTCCTTCAGGTCGGGGGACATGATATAGATGCCGCCTTCATCCATTGAATTATGGATGCCGGCAATCCATTTACCGTCGGGCGACCAGACGGGAGTCACCATGGTCGAGTTCTTCTTGGCCATTTCAGCAATTTCGGACATTTTCATCATGTACTTATCGGCCGGAATCATCACCATACCGACCCGCTGAACCTCCTGGAAGAACTCGCAGACAATATCGCCGTTTGAGTTCATCGACGGGTTAATCAGATATTGCGCGCCGGGATTGGCCCAGTCTTTTCTGATCGGAGCGAAATCACCCGATTCAGGATCGATAATACATATCTGGTAATTGGGCCGCATCGCATTGGCGTAATTGGCGTTGACATCCTTGTAAAAAACGATTTTGTCGTTGCTGACCCATTCAGGCTCGCGACTGCCGAGATCGGTAGTGATTCGGGTCCACCAGAGCCGGTTGTTGGCGTAGGCGGAATCAATCCAAGCAACAAACAGATCGTATACTTTATGAGTACCGCCGGTATTGTCCGGAGCCTGAAGGTTCACCATTCCGCGCCGGGTAAACACAATTTTTTTGCCGTCTGGTGACCAACTTGGGCGACCTTCGGCATTGCCGACCTCGCAGATCTTCTCCTGGTCGGAACCGTCGGCATTCATCACCCAGACATTGTTGTCACGCAAAAACGCTATCCGGCCGGTCGGTTTTCCGATTTTCCCGGCCTTTTCAACCGGCAATGTTTGCGCTGACCAAACCCGGGGTGTCAGAGTGATGAAAATAACTCCGACCGTTATGAGAGCAGTGCGGATAAATCGAGAGCTTTTCAAAGAAATCTTCTCCGTTTCAGGTTCACAGGTCGTCCAAGGTACGACCCCTGTCCGCCGGTGTCAACCCCGGCGAAAGCGACTCCTACCAGCTGAAGAACCGCTTGATTTCAACACGGCCACGGACACCGGAAAGATCCAGGTTGACCCGACCTTCGGGGGTGCCGTTGTAGGTGGCGACTATTTCCTGGTCTTGTGCATTATACCATGAAACATTCTTGAAGTTCAACATCAGGTAACCGATATCGGCGCCCAGAACCAGGCCGTTCCATCCCAGCGGATAGTCACCGCCGAGATTGGCCGAGAAACCGACCCCGGTGCCTTTGTAGGTGATATTGGTATTTTCGGGAGTCGAGGTAGCCAGGTTGAGATTCTGGTATTCTTTGAAAAGGTCCCAGCTGGCCTGATAGAAACCGACCGAAGCTCCCACCCGGACAGACGGCCTGGTGAGATGCCGCACCACCGACGGGGGATTCATCACGAAGTACTGCAAACCGGCGGTAACTCCCCAGACCTGGATTTCGGATTTGAGATTCTCGATAGTCATGGACGTACCACCCGGAGAGTAATCAAATGATCCGGACTGGTTGGTCCCCATCTTCATCCAGTATTCCCCGCCTAATGACCATCCGAAACGCTCGGCGAAAACAAAACCGGCGTCGATCCCGAATGATTTGGCTTCCCCGAGCCATTCGATCGAACCGTTTGATATCAGATTCGATTGATAGGTAGCGAAAGCATTGTAATCATTCTCGCGGTTGATCCGGTTCATTCCGAAATGACCGGATAACCAGCTTAGATGTCTGGTCTGCTTTTCTTTGGCCTTCCTAAGGTACTTGGCGACAATATCCTGCTCGGTCTGACCGGCTGTTACCGGTACTACTGAGACTAACAGGATCACGATTACGGCGAGAATTGCCATCAGGTTACGCATGGTATCCTCCAGGTTTGTTTACTGTTCAGTTTTTATACTTTATCGGTGAATCAGACCATATCTTGAGAAAGATATGCAGTTGTTTGCGCGGCAGGAGCTCTGCTGTGGGAGAATTCAGGCCGAGCCGGTTGCCATATCAGCAACTTTTGGCTATAATCACCGTTCAAAATTGATAATGAGAATTATTAAATCTATATCTGGAGAAAAAAAGTGTCTGCTGAAAAGGCTTACAAAGAATTAACCGAGCGTTGCCGGGAAATAGCAGTGCTGTCCTCATGCGCCGGTGTCCTGGGATGGGATGAACGCACCTACATGCCGCGCGGAGGAGCTCAAATGAGGGCCGAACAGTTGAGCCTGTTGTCCGGTATGATCCATTCGAAGTTTACCGACCCGCGAATGGGTGAGCTTCTGGAAGAACTGCAGAGTTCCGATCTGGCCGAAGGGGATACTCCGGAAGCGGCCAATATCCGGGAGATCAAATATAAATTCGACAAAGCAACCAAACTGCCCAAGTCTCTTGTCGAAGAAATCACCAAAACAACGACCCTGAGCCAGGGTGAGTGGGTGACGGCCCGGAAAAATAATGATTTCAAACACTTTCAACCCTGGCTCGAAAAGGTCCTCGCTCTTCAGATCAGGAAAGCTGACGCTTACGGCTATGAAGGTGAGCCGTATAACGCCCTGCTCGATGATTATGAAGTCGGAGCTACGGTTGACGATGTGGCCGACACATTCGAAAAACTGCGCGCGGACCTGGTTGTCCTTCTGCAGAAAATAAAAGGCGCACCGAAAAAACCTGATGTGTCGATAGTCAACCGTGACTACGATGTCAGACTTCAGGCGGTCTTCGGCGAATCGGTGGCCCAGGCGATGGGTTACAGTTTCGAGACCGGGCGTCTCGATGTTACTACTCACCCCTTCTGCACCGGACTCGGCCCTGGTGATACCCGCATAACTACCCGTTACAATCCGAAACGGCTGAATGATGCGCTTTTCGGAATCATGCACGAGGCCGGTCACGGTCTCTATGAAATGGGTCTGGATAAGGAGAACAATTTCGGCATGCCGATCGCAGAGTCCGCCTCGCTGGGTATTCATGAGTCGCAGTCACGCATGTGGGAAAACCAGGTGGGACGGTCGAAACAGTTCTGGAAATACTTTTATCCGCAGGCCCAGCGGATTTTCAAAGAAAGTCTGGCCGGAGTCGACTTGGATGATTTCTATGCCGCAATAAATAATGTGGCGCCGTCTTATATTCGGGTGGAGGCCGACGAAGCCACCTATAACCTGCATATTCTGCTTCGTTTTGAACTCGAACGGGCGATGGTCAAAGGGGATCTGAAACCGGATGATGTACCGGGCGAGTGGAACAGCCGGTTCGAGAAGTATTTTGACATGAAAGTCGATACCGACGCCAACGGATGTCTTCAGGATGTCCACTGGTCAGCCGGATACATGGGATATTTCCCGACTTACGCGCTGGGCAATTTGTATTCGGCGCAGTTCTTCGCCCAGGCGCAGAAAGATATCCCCGATCTGATGACTGAGATAGAGCAGGGCAACCTGCTGGTTCTGAGACAATGGCTCAAAGACAACATCCACCGACACGGCTCCCGTTACCGGGCCACCAGACTCGTGGAAAAAGTCACCGGACAGCCGCTTTCGCACAAGCCGCTGGTTGATTATATGACAGCCAAGTTCGGGGAGATTTACGGTTTCTGATTTTCTTCAGCGGACTGTCATGGAACAAAAAAAGCCGATGCTTTGGCATCGGCTTTTGCAATCACTTTTTTCACCGCTCAGTCGGCACCGGACAATGTCTTGCTGTTTTTTGAAATATCCGGGTCTATCCTGTTGATTATCCAGTCCAGGCCGACTTGTTCCCAGTTCGGCTCGGCGTCGGCATCGATATATCGTTCCCACTCGTATATCCCTGTTTCTTTGGCTATTCCCTGAAACTGCAAAGCGGTCAGCTTGTCCTTGAGAATCACCACCGAACGCTG
>JAJRTA010000172.1 GCA_024278515.1 Candidatus Zixiibacteriota bacterium | reverse complement strand
GAGGCCCACCGCCAGTGGTGCGAGAATACGTGTCCAGAGGCGTTCATGGTCGTTGTTATGGGGGGACAGGTTGTTTAGCGATGTTAGTCCGTTGATCATTGTTCGGTTGTCATTCTCATGAGTGGGGTACCAATGTATGCAGCCCTCTTTAAGCTCTTGTTTATAATATTATCGACGGCCCGGGTTGATTACTTAATGTGAGTCAGTATGCCAGGTCAAAGGTGGCAAGATAATATGCCAATCTTATTCGTCTTGTGTGCTGATACTACTTCTTAAGCACAGCCTTTTGTGCTCGTTTGCGATTGCGTAGCAGGACGTTACGGAGAGTTTCGGCTATCTCTACGTTTTTGAACGGCTTGGTTATGAAAGCATCAGCTCCTGCCGCCAGCGCATCCTGCATCGAATATTCACCGGCATAGGCGGTGACCAGAATCACGCTGATCATGGGGTGTTTTCCCCTGATCTGATCCAGGAGTTCGATCCCGTCCATATTGGGCATCTTGATATCCGAGATTACAATTTGACATGGGGTTTTGGCCAGGGTCTGAAGGGCGTCCACTCCGTCTGAGGCCTGGTGTACCTGGTATCCTTCCCGGCTGACAATTCGGGTCAGTATTTGTCGGATAAAACTCTCGTCATCAACAACCATTACCGTCGCGTTGGGGCGCATCAAATGCTCCAGCAGAAATAAAATTGTTCATGTGACTCGCATAAGCATACTACGCATACAAAATGATACGAGTCGTCGAATAATTATTTATTCGGAATATTTTCCTGCAATCTTAACCTGAAAAACAATAGCCTGACGGTTTCAGTGTGAAACAACGGGTGTTTAGTTCCAGTTAAAATGAGCCCAGATTAGCAGCCAGACAAGAACAGAGAAGAGTATGCCCGCAAGGAAACCGACTCGGAAAGTCTTATATTTACCCAACAGCGATTTCCTGTTCGATTTTGCTTTGAGGTCGGCCTGACAGTGTTTACAGCGGGTTGCCCCGGCCATAATAGTCTCTAAGCAAAAAGGGCATTTTGTGGTTTGTCTGGCTACGGTCATGAGAAAATGATGAAAAAAACGGCTGTCGCTGGCAACAACAAACAGCCGTTTTTCATTTTTTATTGTGGACAGGCTGGTCGATCAGTTTTGCATGACCGGCTCGACCGGATATTCCACGGAAGCGAACCAGTCAAGGTCGATTTCCTCGAAAAGGGAATCGCGACTGCTGCAGTCTTTAAGAAACTCGCGCTCACCCTGGTCCAGTTGGCCGCCGTCGAATTTCTTGCGCGCCATACCGGCTAATTTTGAGAAGTCTCCGTAATGTTCGCTGACTCTCAGTTCGGCATAATCACGGGCCGCCCACGTGGAAATCAGAAATTGCCAGTCGGAGGCGGAAAGCAGGATCAGTTCACGGGCCGCCTGCTTGAGAATCTGTTCGAGTTCGTCGTCCTCGGGCTTTCGCTCGGCCCACTTTTGGGCGAGATCACACATGGCATCTTCAGCTTCGTAAATATGTTTCCAGGTCCATTCGTTGTGTTTGTTAAGCCAGATGTAATGGTGATTCCCCTGCCCCCAGCTCCCTTCCGGTATGGAAACCAGCCCGGTCGGTTTACGGCGGGCAAGGTGTTCGCTCAGGAAAGTCGTCTTGATTTCCCGGTTGTTTTCAATATTTTTCAGAACATCTTTCAGAAACTGCGGCCCCTCGTACCACCAGTGCCCGAACAGCTCGGCATCGTATGGAGCGACCAGGATGCCTTCCTGTCCTTCTGCTGTTGCGTAGCTTTTGAGTATTTCTGCCACTTTGTCGGAGAAATGTTCCGCGTTTTCCGGTATCCGGGCCAGGGCTTTTTCAAGATAGTATGGTTTTTTGTCGGCCAGATCGGCCTTGCTTGAGGTCACCGCCCAATACCGGTGACCGCCCGGATGTCGTTTTTTGTGAAAATCCAGATAGTTGCCGTCGCCGGGGTAGCCATGCTCGCCCGACCAGACCAGCAGACCGGTTTCGGGGTCGCGGGTGAAAATCGCGGTCGGTTTCTTTCCTTCGGGAGCGGAGTTGACCAGATAGACTTCGCGTGGTGTTCTGTCTTTGATTTCGTTGCGCGGACGGTACTTTTCTTCATACTGTCCCCACAGCAGTTTGAGCGCCTCGAACCGGTCTATATAAACACCGATCGATTGCCCACCCTTCAACAGGGGGGCATCGATTATGAAGAAATCAATGCCGTTTTCAGTCAGGAACTCATCAACCCCTTTGCGCGGGTACGCCTTCTGGTCTTCTCCCACCGGACGTTTCCATTCGTAGCGTGGTCGATAGGCGCATTCCGGGAGCCAGATACCTTTGGGATCGCGGCCGAAATGTTTTCGGTAATTCCGAATCGCCAGCTTGGTCTGAACCTGCAGCGATTCATCGCGAGCCAGTAAAGGGTAATATCCGTGAGTAGCACCGCAGGTAATTATCTCAAGACATCCGTTGTCCTGTAGTTTCCGGAACTCGAACAGGATGTCCTGGCCGATAATTTCGAACTGCTCGAGTGTTTCACGATAGAAACGCTCCCAGTGATGAGCCGTGGCCAGCATGGTGCGGTCATTGAACCGGTAAAACTCCTCGGCGTCGAATTCGGCCGCTTTGATCTTGTTATTCAGATAATAAACAAACTCGTCCTTGAATGAATTGTCGGCCAGTTGCTCGCACAGAACGGGAGAGAGGCCGATGGTAAGTTTGGGATGATAGCCTTCCTCGACCAGCTCATTTATCATCTTGATTATCGGCAGATAAGTTTCAGCCGCTGCTTCAGAGAGCCAGTCAGTCCCGTGGGGCCAGCGACCATGTGAAAGGACATAGGGTAAATGACTATGCAGTACGAATGCGAAATAACCTTGCGTCACTTCTTTTCTCCACTTTCTGTCGTATCGTTTGACTGGAAGCCGATCGGATTTGACATTTTCTCCGGTCCGCGGTGGATTTTTATCTCACCGAACTGTTTCTCGAACTTTTTCAGGTTGTCCTGCAGGGTCTGCATCATCAACTTGGCGTGCATCGGGGTCATGATAATTCTGGACAGCACCCGCGCTTTCGGAGCACGCGGCATAACACGTGCGAAATCCATGACTATTTCGGTCGGAGAGTGCATAACCATACACATATTCGAATAAATCCCCTCGGCTTCGGTGTCGCCCAGCTCTACTTGTATCTGTTGCTGCTGTGGGTTTGGGTGCATTTCTGTATCGATCCTTTTTTTTACTGACAGGATTTCTTAACTTGTTCAGGACATGGCATTCTAATATATTCGTGTGCCAAGTCAACCTAAATCGGGTATTTGGTGAGTTCGGAATGATATGTAAGCAGGAAAGGTCGAACGATGCCGTTGACTAATGATCGTATAGAACAGATTGTCGGGAATCTCGGTCGATCCAGAATACTGATCCTCGGCGATATTATGCTTGATGAATATCTGTTCGGGCTGGTCGACCGAATCTCTCCCGAAGCCCCGGTCCCGGTAGTGGAAATAAGCTCCAGCAAACAACTGCTTGGCGGTGCGGCCAACGTGGCGGCCAATATCCGCACTCTGAGCGAGCAGCCAATCCTGCTCGGGGTGGTCGGACCGGATGAGGCCTCTTCCAAGCTCAGCGCTCTGCTGGAACAGAAGGACATCTCCGACGACGCCCTGATCACCGATGACAGCCGTCAGACGACTATCAAGACGCGCATCATCGCTCACGGGCAGCAGGTGGTCCGGACCGATCGGGAAGATCGTCATGAGCTATCGACAGAAACTGAACAGCGGGTGTTCGATAAGTTCAGCGAATGGGCCGATGAGATTCAGGCGGTGATCATTTCCGACTACGGAAAAGGTGTCATTACGGCCAGCCTGCTTGAGAGAGTTATAAAGATTTGTACAGAAAAGAACATATTCATCGCCGTCGATCCCAAGGAAACACATTTTTTCAACTACCGCCAGGTATCACTGATTACTCCGAACCACCATGAAGCCGGTTTCGCCTACGGTCGCCGGATTCGCACCGAGGAAGATCTTCTGGAAGTCGGCGCCGGTCTTTTGAAACGTCTCGAAGCCCGTTCGATTCTGATCACCCGCGGTCAGGATGGTATGTCGCTCTTCCAGGACGGCGGTGAGCCGACCCATATTCCGACTTTTGCCCGCAAGGTTTTCGATGTAACCGGCGCCGGTGATACTGTTATTGCGACATTTGTTGCAGCCGTCTCGGCCGGGGCCGACCTGGTGGAGGCGGCGGTGGTGGCCAACGCGGCCGCCGGAATCACTATTGGTGAAGTCGGCACCGCCTCAGTCACACCGGAACAGCTTCGCAAGGAACTGGTGCTGAATGTCAAAAACGGTAACCTGATTACCACCGGCACCGGACATTGACCGAATTAAAATGCCGATCAGGAATCTGATTAGTCGAACCGGGGTCAACACTCTGGTCAGTCGTCTGAGAAAACAGGGTAAAAAGATAGTTTTCACCAACGGTGTTTTTGATATTCTGCACCGGGGGCATGTGGAATATCTGGCCAAAGCCAGAGCGCTTGGTGATGTTCTTATTCTCGGTCTCAATTCGGATGCTTCGGTCCGGCGAATCAAAGGACCGGACCGGCCGCTGCAAAGTCAAAGAGACCGCGCCGTGATTCTGCTGGCTCTTGAAGCCGTCGATTATGTCGT
>JAJRTA010000171.1 GCA_024278515.1 Candidatus Zixiibacteriota bacterium | reverse complement strand
GGTACAGGAAACATTTGTCAGGGTATATAAAAAGCGTAAGGAACTCAGAGATGTAAATTACTTCTCGACGTTTCTGGTTCGGATCGCCACCAACTACGCCATTGACCTGATCCGCAAACGGAAAGGGCATCAGGGCATCGGCGAAGACACCTCATCGCTGCCGGGTGAAGTCCAGATGGACCTCTCGCGGCGGGTGACGACACCGGATGAAACGTTCGAGCAGAAGCGCTTGATGGAGGAGATCAACCGGGCGCTGGACCTTTTGCCGCCAAAGCAGAGAACAACAGCGATCCTTCATGATGTTGAAGGTTACAGCAAGGCAGAGATCGCCGAGATTTTCAATTGCCCCCAGGCCACTGTCCGATCGAACCTCCATATTGCGCGCATAAAGCTGAGAAAAATACTAAGGCAGCGACTCAGATTAAAGGAGCAAAAATGATCTGTCAGCGCGCTTTATCGTTCCTGGACGATTATCTGGACCACGAACTTGCACCGTCGGTCGCGGCGGAGGTCAAAGATCATCTTGACCGTTGCGAAGTCTGTCGCAGAGAGTACGAAGAGTCCCGTCGTCTCAAGGAACTGCTCAAACAGAAAAGCACCGGTGACCCGGGTGACGAGTACTGGCTGGAGACCTCACAGCTCATCCTGGCCAGAACTATTCATCAGGATATCGGCGGTGAAACATTCGCCGCAGAGGAAACCGCCCCCGACCCCAAAGGAGCGTTTCTTCAGGCGCTTGTCTCACTGGCCGCATCGCTGGTGATCCTGGTATCGGCGGTCGTTGTAGGCATGAATCAGGGCCGTGCCCCCGACGTCCGCACGCAGGGCGGACCGTTGCTGTTTTCCAGCGAAATGGGGAAACAACTCAACTCCTCTGATTTGATCTACACCAAAGCCGAGCGCGAACGCCTCGCCAAGGGAATGCTCATCATGGGTCCACCGGGGCTTCTGGGACATTTCAGCGGCCTTGCCCGGCTTCGTATGGAACACATACCGGAACATCAATAACAAACGCAGGAGAACCAGATTGAAAACCCCCGCTACCGTCATATTTGGTTTGGTCTGTTTCGCATTAATAAGTTTGACGGGCTGTGACACGGGCGACAGGAAAGTCACCCTGCGGCTCAAATACCGGCCGGGAATGAAGCTGGTATATGAACAGACCACCAAAAGAACCACCCGGATAACAGCCGGTGACTCGCTTATCGAACAGTCCGGCCACTTCTATGATGCCAACGTTACTTTCAATATCATTTCTCTCGATGAAGACGGTGTCGCCGAAGTGCTGGACTCCACCACATGGTCATACGAAGTCGCCGACAGCGCCAATCCCGGAAAAATGAAACAGGTCAACCGTACTCGCGTTTCGACACAGTTTATCCAGCCTGATGGCCGCTGTGTTGATCTGGGGCTCTCACCGAATGAAAACATCGCCACCGTTTCGTGGCTAAAGAGCTATTTCGAACAGGGCATGCCGGTATTTCCCGAAGGGGAACTCTCCCCCGGCTACAGTTGGACCCAGACCACCAAAGTAATGCTGCCGGATGAGACACTCGACGCTTCGACCACTTACACGATCAAATCGATCGCACGTGAGGCCGGGTACGACTGCGCTGTAATTGAATTCGACGGCAATATGATCATTCCGGTAGTTGAGACCGAGGTCGACAACTGCAGCCGTGAAGGATACGACGAAATCAAAATCTCAGGCGTTACTTATTTCGCCTACAAAGAAGGAATTGTCGTGATTGAACGTCAGGGCTGGCAGGTATTGGGACATCGTCGGAAAAAATGCGACGGCATCGTTGACCGCTACCAGATTAATTCCCGCTCGGACCTTGAGTTCACGCTCACAAGGTTCGAGAAGCCGTAGGCACGTAAAATATTGAATGGCTGGTTGTCCGTTAACCAGCCCTTTCTGAATCAATAAGGTAGGTTGGTACAAAAACCACTTTTCCGGCCGACTCTTTACAAAGCCGGTGCAACACTGTTTATTTCCCGTCATGAATGATATACTCGCCGATCTGAACCGTCGCTTCGATCATGCCGCACTTAAGCCGGAAGTGGACGAAAAAACGGTTCGCAAACTCTGTCGTGAAGCAATCGAGCATGATTTCTATTCGGTCGCGATCAATCCGGCCTGGATCAGAACAGCCGCTGACGAACTCAGGGGCAGTAATGTGAAAATACTGTCGGTCGCCGGGTTTCCGCTGTCGGCGGCGCGCACCGAAGTCAAACTGTTCGAGGCTGTCAAAGGAGTCGATGACGGCGCGCACGAAATCGACATGGTGGCGAACGTGGGTTGGCTGGTGTCGAACCGCTTCAAGGAAGTCGAGGCAGAGATTTCAGAAATACGCAACAAACTGCCTTTCAACATCGTGCTGAAAGTCATAATCGAAGCTGGCAAACTGTCAATCGAACAACAGGTCGAGGCAGTAAAATGTGTAATTTACGGCGGGGCGCAGTTCGTCAAAACCTGTACCGGCTTCTTCGGCGGCGCAACGGTGGAACAGGTGCAGACTTTACACAAAGCGGCAGGCGGTAAAATCGAAGTCAAGGCGTCGGGGGGGATTCGTACGCTTGAGCAATGCCGTGAACTTCTTGCCGCCGGAGCAACGCGCCTGGGCAGTTCCGCCTCGGTTGATATCATGGCGGAGCTGAAACAGACTTTGGGCAACACGTAGAATATACTCCCCACGTTCTCTTTCGTAGCGGGAGAACTTTCAAAGACCGGGATTATTCCTCTGTCAACAAACCTGTTAGCAGTAATTATATTATTACACTATTAGGTAGGCTCTATCTTTTTTCCAACTCCTCGACTCGTTTTTCAAGGTCCCTTATCAATCTTCGCAGTTCATGATTTTCCTGTACCAGATCATTGAACTTGTTTAATGGCCGCCAGGTGCCG
>JAJRTA010000170.1 GCA_024278515.1 Candidatus Zixiibacteriota bacterium | reverse complement strand
TGATGTACAGTCAGTGTCAACGTGAGCTGGGGCATCTTGAACAGGCTGTTGCGCTGGCCGGGGAATCGTACCGATTGCGGCGGGAACGTTTTATTGACAACTTCTGGGTACTCCCGGAGAATGACGCCCTGCAGTATTCGCAGGTGATGCGGGCCACGGCCGACGCCTTTTTCACGGCCTACATGGACTGCAACGATTGGGACGAGCAATCACGACGAATGGCCGCCGATATTATTCTGTCCGGTAAGGGGCAGGTCACCGACTGCATGTTTCAGCGTCGTCAGTCGCTCGGCGCTTCGGACGACGAATCGACACAGGAATTGTTGCGCCGGTACCGGTCCACCGCAGAGACGATTTCCGGTTTGTATTTCAGAGGACCGGGCAGTGGTGATCCGGATAAGTTCCGTCATCTGATGGATTCGTTGAACAGACAGGCCGATAAGCTGGAAGCAAAGTTGGCTTCCGAAGGTTTCGTGCTTACGAGCCTGAGGGAGATACATGCAGTCGATCTTGAGTCGGTTCAGGAAATGCTCCCATCCGGGTCGCTTCTGCTGGAATATGTCAGGTTTGAAAGTTCCGCGCTGGGGGACAGTACGGATCGCGGACGTTACCTGGTGCTGGTGTTGCAGCCTGATCAGACGCCACAAATCATCAGTCTTGGCCGGGCCGATATCATCGACTCCCTGATTGCCGAGTACCGCCGTGAATACAGTGCGGTTGCGCTTGTCTGGCCGGAGTTGTCGGCTGAGCAGATCGAGTCCGGCGATTTGCTTCATCGCGATCTTTACCGACACCTCGTAGCGCCGGTCGAGTCGTACCTGACTGAAAAAAAACTCCTGTTGATAGCCCCTGACGGTCCGTTGAACCTTGTTTCATTCGGCGGTCTGCCGTCGTCCGACGGTACATATCTTCTCGAACGATACCCGATACAGTATCTGGCCGCAGGGCGTGATCTGCTCAGAATGGAATCGGATCAGCCGCGAGGGAAGGGCCTGCTTGCCTTTGGCGGGATAGACTTTGATTCGGTGGCGTTAGACCTGCAAGAGCTTGTTAATGATACCCCGGATAAGACAATGCGTTCCGCGCCTGCCGACCGGGCCGGTTCGAATCTGTTCGCTGGTCAGGCTGTCAGGTCCGGACTGAAGCCGCTCCCTTATACGCGTCGTGAAGTTTTCCGTATTGCCAGAATCTGGGAACGAACCCGCGGTGAAAAGACCTTTGTGATCACGGGAGAAGAGGCCGGCGAAGAACGGTTCAAGAAAATGGCTCCGGGTAAGAGGGTCATTCATTGCGCCACGCATGGCTTTTTCGGCGACCCGGAAAACGATATCGACGATATGAGATCGGCCGGCGCTGATATAAATAATCCCCTGGTCAAATCCGGTTTGTTCTTTGCCGGAGTGGCGACCAGGCTCGACAACCCACCGGAGAATGGCGGCGACGACGGCTTCCTTGCCGCCCTCGAAGTCGGCAATATGGATCTCCGGGGTGTGGAATGGGTAGTTCTCTCAGCGTGTGGTTCGGGGCTTGGTAAAATACAGCAGGGGGAGGGAGTGTATGGCCTGAGACGAGCGTTCCTGATGGCCGGGGCGCGAACGGTTATCAGCTCGCTCTGGTCGGTGCCGGATAAACAGACTCAGAGAATGATGGAATATCTGTACGCGAATAACGAATCGAACCTGGCCGAATCGATGCAGAAAATGGCCCTGGTCAGACTGAAAAAGCTACGAACCGCCGGTTTGCCCGCACACCCGTTCAGTTGGGCTGCATTTATTGCCGTGGGAGATTGGCGGATTCAATAAGCTATTAACGAATCAGCTTGATTTCGAAAGGTCGGCTGATGCTGATACTATCCGTCCCCTCGATATCCCATATAACCAACTCGTAACTACCGGGTGATAAGGGAAGTTCGAAGTGGGCGAAACCGGTCGTGTCGATATCCACTTCGTGGCCTGATTCATAAATAACAGTATCGCCAGTAGCATCCCTGACCGCGAGACGGTACTGGTGGGATTCCTCGGGATCGATGAAAATCTTACCGGAAAAAACAAAGTTTTCGTTCTTCGTTCCGAATTGAGTGGGAGGAGCCGCTGCACGAGTCACTGCCGGAAAGCTGACTTCAAGAACCGCTGTTTTTTGCACTCGGTCCGATCTGAAAATAGTCACCGCTACAATCACAACCACGGCAGCGGCAGCCAGAACAGTCAGCGGCTTTCTGAGTCTGGGCCGGATATCCGTTGTTTGATCCTGTCTTTCCGGTTGATTGCTGATCTGATCAAGTTCAGTAATAAATGGGATAATGGTGCCGGGAATCAAATACTCAAGATCGTTTGGCAGGTTTTTCAATTTATCGACTGTATCTCGACAGATTGCGCAGTTATCAATATGGTTATGCAGATTCTGAAGTTGTTCGGTATCGATCGAGGCGGAGTTCCGGACGAAGTTGTCAAGGAGTTCGGCTTCGGGATGGGAATCCAACGTTCCGGCTGACTCGGAAGAGGCCACGGCAAAAAGCAACCGTTCCCGCAGGTATTCCTCGCGGCAGCTCGAACAGATCCCCAGATGTTCGCTCATAGCATTGACCCGGCTTTCGTCAAGCTGTCCGTTGAACCGCAGGGGAAAAAGCTCCGCAAACTCGCGACATTTTTCCCGATCGCTCATTCTTTTGACCTCGTTTTGAAGTTCCTTCCTTCGCTTACCTTCTCACACTCTTTTAGTCACTGGAGTTGTGTAATAGTTCTCATTTTTCGAAAAGGGCAACTTTCTCTTTAGCCATTTGCCGACACTGCCACATCCGACGCTTGATTGTCCCCTCGCTAACCCCAAGTTGTTCAGCCACTTGCTTGTAGTTTCGCCGCCCAAAAAAGACTGCCCGCCACATCCGGCGGCATTCTTTGGGCAAAGCCATAAGCACCCGGCAGGCAATATTCCGCTGTTCGAGGGAGATAACCGCTTTTTCAGGCGAGATGGCAGGATCGACCAGAGTGATATTGTCTATATCTGTCATTTCAGCCGCCCGGTGTGATTTATAGTAGTCAATACAGGTTCGCCGGACAATGGTATAGACGTAAGTCTTGAAAGAAGACCGCCCTTCAAATCGCCCCCGGGCAAGGGATTCCATCAGTTTGATAAAACAGTCCTGGGCGATATCTTCTGCTGAGACCGGACCGGTCCAGTTGAACTTTCGGATGATACGGTCGATAATCTGCCTAAGTTCCGCTATTAACTCGTTGTCATGTTCGCGGATACGTCGCAGTAACTGATCTGCAGCCGATTCTGTCACTACATTAATATATAATTATCCGTATTTAATACAAATCGATTTGGTGGGGTTTTCAAAACCACGATTTCAACCATTTTTTGCGAACCGTCAGCTCAAAACATGGACTAACCTGTTTGAGGCGGGCCGGGGAAAAGAAGTAACGGGAAGTTTACAGAGATTTATCGTTTTCGTGAAAAATGAATAAAATGAAAAATAACTCATTGATTAATAACAACCGGTTACAGCTTTCGGAAGCCGATCCGACAGAACCTGAACCACCGGAAACAGAAACCATGAAGGAAAATGAGCAGCTTGTTTTCAGGCAACAACTTCACCGGACGATACGAGGCCTGTGCAATCCGGAGTGGATATCGGTTATCTTGAAGCATACTATTGTGAAGACATTGTTCCTCGGCGGGATAATGTTGCTGAAATAAATACGGGGCGGTGAGAGTTTCCCGTTAACCCTTCGGCGGGAGGCATGTTACCCGGCGACGTTGGTGTTCAGCGTAGCCGGGTTCTTCTGTTTTTAGACAGGGCTAAGATTTAGTTGTTTCCCGGCCCGACGGCGTTGTATAATTAACACCATGACACAGGAATATATCGGCAGCTACAGAATCCTCGAAAAAAAAGGCGAAGGGGGGATGGCCCAGGTTTATCTGGCGGTTCACCAGGATGTGCCCAACCTGAAAGTCATCCTGAAAGTACTGACCGATGCCAGGCTGGCCGAACGTTTCAAACAGGAGGCTGATAAGCTGGCTCTGCTCGATGGGCACGCCAATATCTGTCGAATAAAGCACTTTTTCAGCCATGGTGACGCGATCGTCATCGCCATGGAATATATCGACGGGCTTACGCTCGAAGACAAGATCGAGGCTCAGGGGAAGCTGGAGATTGGCGAAGCTGTACAGATCGCTTATGATGTTCTGGACATTCTCGATTTTGCCCACCAGAAGGATATTTACCACCGGGATATTAAACCGGGCAACATTATGATCGACCGTAGCGGCCTGACCAAAGTCATCGATTTCGGCATCGCCAAAGGGAAAACCGACCCGAACCTGACGATCGCCGGAACAGCCTGCGGTACGCCCACCTACATGGCGCCGGAGCAGTTCAATCCGACCGAGCAGGCCGATTACGCCTTGTGGGATGTCTATGCGGTGGGGACGACGCTTTACAAAATGCTTACCGGGACAGTGCCGTTCCCGGATGAAAACCCGTTTGCCATCAGGGACAAAAAGCTTTTCGATGATCCTCCCCCGCCTCGAACGGTAAATTCCGACATCCCCAAAGCCCTGGAGACGGTAATCCTGAAAGCGCTGGCCCGGGATCCTCAGCAGAGATATGCGACAGCACAGCAGATGCGTGACGATCTGCTTCCTTTTATGACTCAACCTCCCCGCGGACCGCAGACTCCGCCGGGCGGTATTACTATGGAAATCCCGCCTGCCGGACAGCCACGCTCGAAAAAGCCGCTGCTTTTTGTTGCCGGGGGCGTGGTTCTGCTGGCATTACTTGCGGTGACTTACCTGTTTGTTCTGCAGGATAAGCCTACAACGGAGGTTGAGCCGCCGGCGGATCATGAAGTTCGGACCGGTGACACATCCGGTTCTGCTGATACGGTTGTGCCGGTTTTAGGATTGATCAAAGTCATGGTCGATCCCTCAGGCGATGTGTATCTTGACGACTCCCTGGTCAAAGGAGGCGCCCGGGCCTGGATGGCCCGAATCGATACCGGGGTGCACACAGTGCGAGTCGAAAATAAAAAGGCGACACAGAAAGTTCTTTCCCGGTCTTTCAACCTTCTTGCCGACTCCACTCAGGAACTTGAGTTCGATTTCAAAATAGAAAAACCTAAGCCGCCGCCGCCACAGATAAGAACATACAAGGTCGCGATCGGCTCCGAATATCGAGCCCGGGGAAAAGTATTCATTGATGGTGTCGCGCAGACAAGACCGGCTCCGGCTACGTATAATATCAGAGAAGGAAAACGTTCCATCAGGTTCGAGTTTGAAGACAACTCGGGGAAGACAGTGGTGCTTGACACATCGGTCTCTATAGTCTCAGATACCCGGATAACTTTCCCTAAACGTGCGGAACAATAAGTACTTTACTCCGATCGAGGCATGGACTATATTTTTTGAACATTCTGAGGATTATGATAATCGAGGAGTTTATTATGAAGAATTTCATTCATGGCTACGGAGGGCGTTGGCTGATTCTTTTGGCTTTTATCGCCTGTATTTTCGTTCCAATGACCATCCAGGGTCAGGACGCCAAGTCACTGGTGGAGGAACTGGCTAGTTGTCAGGACCATTACTGGCTGGGTGAATTCGAGGAAGGACTTGCCTGTGCCAACGACCTTCTGGCCAAACGGGCCAGATCACCGCTGGACAGCGTGGCTGTTCTCGAGGTTTTGAGTATCCTTAATCTGGGTGCAGGGAAGGAATACGAACAACGGTCGATCGACTGCCTGAAACAGATTTTCGCCATCAACCCCTGTCTGATCAGACTGCCGCGCGAGCTTTGGCCGCCCGAGTTGAAGGATCAGTGGTACCGACTTACGAACGGTACTGATGCCTTTACCTGCTCCGATCAAAGCCGGTCGGATGTCAAGACTATTGCCATCATGCCGTTTGACAATCATTCGGTTACGAAGTACCAGGAAGAGCTGGGTCCGATAGGCAAGGGACTGGCGGAGATGTTTCGCATAGATTTCCAGAAAATCAGTTCCCTTGATGTAGTCGAACGAAGCAAAATCGACTTCGTTATGCAGGAGCAAAAACTCCAGCAGTCCGGGGCTGTTGACAAATCGACAGCGGTTAAGGCGGGGAAACTGCTCGGTGCGCAGTATATGGTGTTCGGATCATTCATGCAGATGGACAAGAACAACACTGCCCTGATGGTGCGAGTGGTTTCAGTGGAAACTTCCGAAATCATCGCTTCGGTGGACAAGCGCGGCAAACCGGATTACTGGAAGTTCTGTCAGGAGCTGGTAGTTGAGCTGGCGGAGGATCTGGATCTCGCTCTGAGTGATGATGTCAAGAAACTCATCAAGGAGGGTGGCACCGAGTCGCTCGATGCAACCAAGCTGTATGCCAAAGGACTGGAGTTCAGCGACAAGTACGAATATCAAAAAGCGTACGAGTCCTTCAAACAGGCTTATGAACTTGACAGCAGTTTTGTTGAGGCCAAAAATAAAATGGAATGGCTGGCCCCGCTGGTTTCTTAGCGGGACAATCTAATTATCATCCATTTTTGAAAGGCAATAATGCGCAACATTATTTTAACAGTGCTCGGACTGGTTGTTCTGATTATCGGCGGGTGTGCGCAGTCGCTGTATATGCAGGGGCGACGTCATCTTGAAGCCGGGGAATATGATCCTGCTATCAAGGCATTTTATCAGGAACTAAGCGAGCACCCAAAGAATGCCGACGCCTGGCGTGAGTTGGGCGTCTCGTTTTACTACAAGGGAGATCTTGCCAAGGCTGAGCAGTCGCTGAAAGAGGCGGCGCAGATCAAGCCGTCAGCCCGAACGCATCTCTTTCTGGGGATGGTGTTCGAGAAACAGGAAGAGTATGATAAGGCGATAGACGCTTTCGGGGCGTCACTGGCGCTCGGTTCCTCGGGCAGGACCGCG
This sequence comes from Candidatus Zixiibacteriota bacterium, assembly GCA_024278515.1. Taxonomy (GTDB): domain Bacteria; phylum Zixibacteria; class MSB-5A5; order GN15; family FEB-12; genus JAJRTA01. The sequence continues at coordinate 1,302 of JAJRTA010000170.1, read as the reverse complement.
GAGGTTACACGCGATCACCTGAAGCGCCTGACATACAAAACCGTACAGATGGATATTACCCGCGCTCTTAAGAACGAAGAAGCCATCGGGGCGGATCAGATTCCCGAAAACAGTATTGCGGTTCCTGACTTTGACGGTTCCCACCTGCCCCCGGAGCTATCTTCGATTGCGCTCGGACTTTCTTTATTGACGGCGGGGGACCTGTCGAAAGTGCGATCCCTGAAAGTGGTGGAAAGATCAAAGATCGATATCCTTCAAAAAGAGTTAAAGCTCGGTACGTCCGGATATGTCGATCCGGGTAGCGCTCCCCGTGTTGGCCGTCTGATGAAAAGCCGCCGGATTGTTACTGCATCTGTTATGGCTTTGGGAGATAAAGGACTCAAGCTGGATGGGGCGGTGGTAAACACGACCGACAGCGGCATGGTAGTCCCTTCTGGTGTTGAGGGCAAACTTGAATCTGTTTTTGACCTGCAAAAGAAATTCGTCTTCAATATTATCGACAGCCTCGGTATTGAACTGACACCGGAAGAGCGCGACGCCATCCAGAAACGTCCGACCGAGTCCTACCTGGCGTTTCTTGCCTATTGCCGCGGTCTTGACTACCGCCGTCGGGGCATGGAATCAGCCGCCAGGACAGAGTTTGGTAAAGCGCTCGAGCTTGACCCCGGTTTTAGTGACGCCGAAGTCGAGATGAACAATGATGTAACGATTTACTCTGATAATATATCTCTGGGGGACTCTTTTGAAATGCTGGAAGATGTAATCGGTCAGGAGGGCGGTTCTTCCGGCGACGGCGGGTTTAGCACCGACAACTTTATTACAGGTCTGCCTGGTGAGATGGGTGTTGTCGGCGGCTCGACCACCGGCGATAATTCCGGTGTGACCGGGGCGCAGGTAAAACCTAATGCGACGGTAACGATCGAGGGGAACCTGGATGCGAACTAACAAACGAATAATCACGGTGGGTTGGCTGATCCTGTTGATCGTATTTTGCATAGGATCAACCGGACAGGCGCAAATTGTTTACGGAAGGAAAGCGAACGGTAGTGTCGGGGTTGTGTACAGCAACTGGCAACTTGAAGACACAACAACCTCGACTACGGTTAGTCAAATAAGTTTTCCGATTACGTCGTATCTGCCATTGCAGGATAATCTTGAGGCCCACCTTTCGCTGTCGGCTTCCTCGAACAGTGTTGATCTTGACAACTCGTCACTCAGCCTGTCAGGGCTTGGCGATGTCCGGGTGCAGGTGAGCAAGTCGTTCAGCGAGGATCACTTGCTGCTGAGCTTTGGGCTGAACCT
>JAJRTA010000169.1 GCA_024278515.1 Candidatus Zixiibacteriota bacterium | reverse complement strand
GAAAGCCTTGAAGATATCGAGAACACCGTGGTCAAACAGTCCGGTAACGTCCCGATTACCATCGGCGACGTGGCCACTGTTTCCCTCGGCCCGGCCATTCGTCGAGGCGCCCTCGATAAAGGAGGGGCTGAAGTAACCGGCGGTGTGGTGGTGGTGCGCTATGGTGAAAACCCGCTTGCGACGATCAAGAATCTTAAAAAGAAAATTAAAGAAATCTCGCCCGGACTGCCTAAGAAAACCCTCCCCGACGGCCGTATATCACAGGTGACCATCGTGCCTTTCTATGATCGCACCGGCCTAATTTACGAAACCCTCGGCACGCTCAACACCGCCCTGGTGGACGAGATACTGGTGACGATTATCGTGGTGCTGGTAATGGTTATGCATCTGCGCAGTTCCATTTTGATTTCCGGCTTGCTGCCGTTAACGGTACTGATCGTTTTCATCGCCATGAAGCAGTTCCATGTCGACGCCAATATCGTGGCCTTGTCGGGTATCGCTATCGCTATCGGCACGATTGTAGACATGGGGATAGTTGTGTGCGAGAATATCCTCAAGCATCTGGATAAAGCGCCGCCGGGCTCGAACAAGATGAATATTATCTTCAACGCGACATCCGAAGTCGGCAGTGCGGTACTCACAGCCATAGCCACGACAGTGGTCTCTTTCCTGCCGGTGTTTACTATGGAAGCAGCGGAAGGAAAACTGTTCAAACCGCTGGCCTATACGAAAACATTCGCCTTGCTGGCTTCGGTGGTCGTGGCTCTGACTATTATCCCTCCGTTCGCTCATGTGCTTTTCAGTCGCGAAGTCAGTCTTAAAGGAATGAAGACATACCTGCCGTTCGGACTGATACTGGCGGGCGTGTTTCTGTTAATCTGGTCTTTCTGGCTCACCGGCATCGCCTTGATACTTTTTGCCGCCTACCTGCGTTTCAAGGAACGTATTCCGACCAGGATACAGACCGCTCTGCCCAAAATATTCAACTACCTGATAGTTCTTTTTGTAGCTGCTTTGCTTTCCGATCACTGGATGCCGCTCGGTATTCAGGCCGGCAGTATACTCAATTTCATTTTTGTGGTGCTGTTGCTGGGTGGTATCCTGATCTTTTTCCAGTTCCTGATTAACTGGTATGAACCGATGTTACGCTGGTGTCTTGACAACAAGGGTAAGTTCCTGGTACTGCCGCTTGTATTGTTATTGTTCGGCGGGCTTGCCTGGTTCGGATTCGACCGTGTGTTCAAAGTTGTCCCGGACTGGCTCAAATCCAATGCGGTCTATGCCAAACTGAATCACAGTTTCCCCGGCCTCGGCAAGGAGTTCATGCCGGACCTGGATGAAGGATCGTTCCTTTATATGCCGACTACCATGCCTCACGCCTCTATCGGAGAAGCGCTTGATGTTCTGCAACTGCAGGACAAAGCATTCACTGCTATCCCTGAAATTGAGTCGGTGGTCGGCAAACTGGGACGGGCCGAGACACCGCTTGACCCGGCCCCGATCTCGATGATTGAAACTGTAATAAACTACAAACCGGAATACAAGGTCGATAAGAACGGGCATCGGATCAAGTTCCGGTATGACGAGGACTCGCAACAGTTCGTGCGTGATGAATTCGGCGAGCTGATACCTGATCCGGACGGACGCCCCTTCCGCAACTGGCGTGATCATATCAAGAACCCAGATGACATCTGGGATGAAATAGTGAAAGCCGGCAAAATTATCGGAACTACTTCTGCCCCGAAACTACAGCCTATCGCGGCGCGTATTGTCATGCTTCAATCCGGAATGCGGGCGCCGATGGGTGTAAAAATAAAGGGGCCCGATCTTGAGACAATCGAAAAGGTCGGATTTGACATCGAACGTCTGCTGAAAGAAGTGCCGTCGGTCGAACCGGCGGCCGTGGTTGCCGATCGGATAGTAGGCAAACCGTACCTGGAAATAGACATCGACCGCGAGGCGATTGCCCGTTACGGACTCCATATACGCGAGGTGCAGGATGTTATCGAAGTCGCGATAGGCGGCAAACGCCTTACCGTCACGGTTGAAGGACGTGAACGATATCCGGTGCGGGTACAATATCCCCGCGAACTCCGCAACACCCTCGAAGAACTGGAACGGATTCTGATCCCGGCCCCGGATGGAACCCAGATTCCGCTGATCGAGATAGCCGAGATCAGGTTTATTCGTGGTCCCATGGTTATCAAATCCGAGGATACATTCCTGGTCGGCTATGTCATATTCGACAAGAAGCCCGGTTATGCCGAGGTTGATGTAGTCGAACAGGCGCAGACATACCTGAACGGCAAAATCGAATCCGGCGAACTCGAAATACCGGCAGGGGTGAGCTATGTTTTCGCCGGCAGTTATGAGAATCAGATTCGTTCCGAGAAGAAACTGATGGTCGTATTGCCGTTGGCGTTGCTGATCATTTTCCTTATCCTGTATTTCCAGTTCAAGAATGTCCCCACTACTTTGCTGGTATTCTCAGGTATCTTTGTAGCCTGGGCCGGTGGCTTCCTGATGCTCTGGTTTTACGGTCAGGATTGGTTTTTGAACATCTCATTCTTCGGAGTTGATTTAAGGGAGCTGTTTCAGATAAGAAGTTTTAACCTCTCGGTGGCGGTATGGGTGGGGTTCCTGGCCTTGTTCGGTATTGCCAGCGACAACGGCGTGATTATCTCAACATACCTTGATCAGGTTTTCGATATCGACAAACCCGACAATCGTGACGCTGTTCGTGAGGCAACAATCAAGGCGGGAGTGCGAAGAATACGTCCGGCCCTGATGACCACGGCCACGACGATCCTGGCTCTCATTCCGGTACTGACCTCGACCGGCCGCGGCGCGGATATTATGGTCCCGATGGCTATACCGTCATTCGGCGGTATGATGGTTGTCCTGGTAACCGTGTTTCTCGTCCCGGTGTTGTACTGTGCGCTGGCCGAGAGGAAGTTGAAGAAAGCGACATCATGAATATGAACAGGCCCCGGAAATATCGGCTGCCCGCCGGAAAAAACTCCCTTGGGTATTACCTGAAGAATGTTGTTCTGATGGCGGCCGTGTATGCTGTACTTTTGTTATCTGCAACATCGGCCTATGCCGACGCAACGGTCAACAAGTACTGCCCGGTAACAACCAGTGAGCTGGCGGAGGAGCAGTTCTTTGTCGACTATGAAGGCCGCCGCATTTATTTCTGCTGCAACAACTGCAAGCGAGACTTTCTGGCCGATCCTGAACAGTACCTCGCCAATCTGAACGTCAACACCGGGAGCCTTGCTGATCCATCAGGAGGTAACGATGTCGAAACTCATGATGACGTTGAATCTCATAATGACGATGAAGAGCACGATCATACCACCGATCACGGAAGTACGACTTCATTCACCACTATTGCAGGTAAGTTCCACCCGATGTTTACTCATTTCCCGATTGCGCTTATAATCTCGGCTTTCCTGTTTTCGATGGCAACCATCTGGCTGAAAATCGATACTTTCGAAACGGTCTCGGTGTACCTGATCTACCTTGCGGCAGGGTTGGGCGTTGTTACGGTCCTTCTGGGCCTTGCGGCAGGGTCGGGCGCTTCTTATCCGTCCTTTCTTGAGAGCTATCTCTCGCAACACCGCATACTGGGCCTTGTAACCGGTACCATGACCCTTATCACAGCCTATCTCGGATATCGGCGAAGGCGAACCAGGCTGCCGTCAACCGCCTATGCGTATCGGATAGCGTTGCTGATAAACACGATACTTGTCGGCCTGACCGGGCATTATGGATCGATCCTTGTGTTCGGCCCCGACCATTTTAATTTCTGAGCAAAAGGAATCTTACGGCCATGAAAAGCACACAAGTTCTTATCACAATGTTTCTTCTCCTGGCGATATTGATCATCGCCGCTGGTTGCGATGATGGAAATGATAGCATGATGTCCGGAGACAATTCCACATCATCGACCTCCCTGATTGCCGCTGTGTACCCGACCGAAGGGGCCACAGACGTATCCCGATCGTCCTCTGTTTCGGTAAAGTTTTCCAAACCGATGGACACTTTATCGGTCATGGACAACTTCCACCTGACCGGCGGAGAAGATATGCTCCTCTGGATGGATTCAACCATTCAATACGGCGGATTGGGACACATGACGATGAGCAACATGAACCACATGATGAACTGGATGGATTCCATCAGTATAACCGGAACTTTCCAATGGAACGACCTTATGGATAGTTGTGAATTCATTCCTGAGTCGGACATGATGGCCAACCAGGAATACATGATTCTCATGTGCGAAGGCGAAATGATGAATCACGGCGGCATGATGGGCGGCGGAGATCATGGCGACGATGAGTATCACACATACCACTTCCGGACCGGTCCATAAATGTCAACACACATGGAGAGTGAGGAACCTGTCCGCACCTCACTCTCCACCTCAAAGGGGCAGCTTACATCCATACAATAAACCGACGGCCTTTAGAACCGGTGACCAATTATGCACTATTGGGCGCTGGAACTGTTATCATTTAGCTCAAAATCAACGCACACGATTATCACTACTACGATTCTTCACTGAAGAATATTATACGCCGCCTGAGAATATTCTCTCATCAAGTAGTATTCAATGACCTGTCGGTCCTCTATTTATTTTTTATCCACAGCTAAGGGATTGTTGCGAAACATGTTACGCGACATCGATATTGCGGGATCGTCCGGCATG
>JAJRTA010000168.1 GCA_024278515.1 Candidatus Zixiibacteriota bacterium | reverse complement strand
TTGCTCTCTGTTTCTTCGATTTCTTTGACTGCAACCGGTGTCCTCTGGAGATTTCCGGTCAGCCGGTAGAGTCGCGCCCGGTCCTTTTCCATATCTTCCACCCGGGCGACCAGCTTTTCGAACTCTTTCGGATCAAACGAAACTTTGGCAAGACTGGTCAGTTTCCGAGTCTGTGCCTTGAAAGATGTTTTTACCTCGGTCAGTTTTGACTTAAGGTCGGCGATTTCTCTGGCCAGCGACTTTCGTTCGACCTCGGTCTCATAGCGTGCTTTCGCCTCGGTTTCGAGGTGAGCGCACTGTTCTTTGAGTTTGCGCCCCCGTATTTCCAGTTTCGTGACTTCTTCGGTTTTTTCGGCTAATAACTTTTCCAGTCCGGCTAATTCATCCTTCAGATGCAGGCGAATCTCCGGCAAATCATTACCGAACGGGCGGTGACATCGGTCGCAGACGGAGTTCGGGCCGAACTGTTGAATATCGGAAATCTGTTTGCGGAGTTTTTGTGATTGGTTTTCAAGGTTGTTTCTGGTCGCTTTGGCTTCACTATATGAAGCGCGGGCGGTTTCAAGATTTTTCTGTGCCTGTTTCAGTTTGTCGTTGATATCCTCAGGTATTGATCTGAGCTTCCGATCGATAGCTTCCATCCGTTTTTCAGCCTGGCTGAGAGTTTTCATAAGCCCGTCCTGTTCTGCTTCAACCTGTCTGAGTTGCCGTTCCAGCTCTTTTTGCAACTCAGCTTTGGCGCGTATTTCCTTGAGGTTATCCAGTTCCCGTTGTAAGCGGGGGAGAGGCTCTGTTTTTTGGCTGATCTGTTCAGCCTCTTTTTTCATCTCAGCCAGTTTCTCAAGCTCTTCCTCCAGTGTTTCCCGTCGTCTGGTCAGGGTTTCAGCGGTTTTTGTTTCGGCTTCGATTTGCTGGGTAAGCTGTACCCAGAGCGTTTTTTTATCCTGAGCCTGCGTCAACTGGTCGGTAATCCGCTTATGGGTGGTTTCGGCCTCTTTTACCGCCGATTCAGAGGTCAGCAGTTGAGTAGTCAGTTCCTTTTTCTTTCTGTTCAGTTCTTCGAATCGGGCGGTAACTTCTTCTGCCCGGCTATGCTGTTTTTCCATTTCCTCGATGCGGATTTTTTCAGCTCGCAGGTCGTTTTTCAGCCGGTCGATTCCGCGATCGAGCCTTTCAATCCCAAGCATACCGGCCAGATGGTCACGCCTTTGGTGGGGCTGGAGGTCGGAGAGCGTGTTCAACTCCTGCTGACGGGCCAGAAAAGAGGTCAGAAAGCCTTTCAGGTCCAGCCCCAGAATACGGCTTATGTATTTCTGTGTTTCGGCGACTCCGACCGATTCCGATGAGCCGCCCCGAAACAACCGGACCTCACCCCGCTCACTCTTTCCGACCAGCCTCCGGACCACCCGGTATTCAGTCCCGTTGACCTCGAATTCAAGTGTCACCTCGCAGTTTTCACCGGCCCCGGCAAAGGTCGATTTTATCTCGTCTTTGCCGCTGCGGGCGGCGTTCTGGCCGTAGAGAGCCCAGGCAATCGCCTCTACAAGCGATGACTTCCCGGCGCCGTTGGGGCCGATAACACCTATTACCCGGTCCGGCAGGATCAGGTCGGCCTTTTTGATGACCCGGAAATTATGGATGTTCAACGAGATTAATCGCATTCAACGACCAAGAAACCAGCCAGGAACCGGCTGTCAAGGACATTGTGACCGGTTCGATTGTTGCCGGTAATTCGACTCAGGCGGACAACACTACAAAGAAAAAAAGTCCGGTTGACGGCATATTTTTCCTTGACAGCTCGCGAATTAGATGTAATTTGTTGACTGAGCGTGTGTATGTGACGTGAAATGTCCGAGAGCCATAAAAGACATTAAACGACACAACGCAAAAGTACTTCTTTTGATTGACTGAATAGAGTTAACGTTTCAGGCGAAGAACCCCTGTGGTTTGTAGTCTGCGTTCGACAACTGGAAAAAGTCTGTATTAAGCAGATTCCCCCGGTGTCGGTATGTTCGTTTTTCAGATATTTAGTCGTCAGTCTTCATTCTTATCTTCTACCAACACCTGAATCGGAATTATGAGTTCTGATGACGGATGTTACCCTTCACAGGAGGTAATTTGATATTTAGAACCGAAAAGATAAAGTTCGGAAGCTTTGACATGTTACAGCTGAAAACGGTGTTTATCCAATACAGGATAGACTCCGACTCCAAAAGATAGGAAGAAAGTGAATTCGTTGTCTAAAGTTTATGTTCCCAATTTCCCTAGACATAACCGGGGACGTGGCCTGTTGCCTCATGACTGCCGATTAATTATGAGTGATCGGTTGGTCCGGCAGTTTGCCGAACTTCAGCATTCGAATTTGAGTTTTTTCCTTACTTTAAGGAGGAATAAATGTTAAAAAGACTGTTATTCGCAGTATTCGTTCTGGGTCTCGTGTTTTCCCTAAGCGGTACGGCAATTTCAGGCATCGGGGAGAAGCCGGTAGAAGGACTGAATCCGATACCGACTGTCAACCCGAACGCTCAACTCTATAATGATATCGGTGATGCGCGTCCAGCGGGTCCGTCATGGCGGCCTCCCACTCTGGACGTCCAGCAGCTCCCGGATCTTGGCGCTATCTCGCAGCCGAACTCGCAGAATTTCTGTGATTACATTTGGTATCACGGAGCTGGTGCGGCCTACGCGTGGGGTATCCCGAGCTCCTCGACTCGCGAAGTCTTCGCCACCCGTTTTACGGTTGACGCAGGCTGGGCGTGTTCACTGTACACCGGTTGGGCTTTTACCTATGGCGGATTCATGACTGGTACGCCGTCTGTACGGATGTACCTGTATGAAGACGACGGTTTTGGCCTTCCCGGCAACAAGCTGGACTCCGGTGACGTGGCTTATGCCGACCTCCCGACCGGTGCTGGTTGGATCGCTGTCGACTGGACCAATGGTCCGTGGATTTTTGAAGACGGCGCCGAATACCACATCGGATGGGCAGTCCTGGGCGACGGTATTAACGATAAGTATCACCTGATTTCAGATGATTGTGTCAGCGACTATGCGGGTGAAGAGCGCAGTACGCTTTACATCGCCGCTGACGCCGCATGGTATACAGTTCTCGATTTCTATGCAGACTGTGACTATGGCTGGTGGATTGAGTCTGAAGCCTGCTGTTACGAGTTACCGTATTCCGATTGCTATTCTCAAAGCTGGGACGATGGTATCGCCTACTACTGGCGCGCCCCGCACCCGGCTTATGACATTATTGATTATGGGCAACGCTTTACTGTCAGTGGTATTGAGACTCTCTCATCCGTTGACCTGCCCATATACGATATGGGTGCTACGCCGCCCAACGTTTCCGGTAATGATGACATTATCGTGACGATTTGGGATGATGACGGTTTCGGTTACCCGGGCACAGTCCTGGCTACCGAAATCCTGCCGGCTGGTACTTATCCCTTCTTCCCGACCTTCGCCACCGTTGATTTCTACTCGCACGGATTGGTCTTTGACGGATCCCAGTCGCCGGTAGACTTCTATGTTACCTTCAATTCGTCCGGTGCTTTCCCGAACGACTGTGAAGCAACGCTGTCGGACGACGAGACGACCCCTAACGGTCGTTCGTACTGCTTCTATGGCGGCGGCTGGTGGAAGATCGGCGACTTGTTCGGGATAGACGTTGACATGAACTTTACAGCCAACCTCTGTAAGGATCCGTACAACGACTGCTACTCCCAGAATTTCTCGACCGGTCTTGCGTATTACTGGACCCTGCCCGACGCCTATGGCGACGTGGCCGACGCCCAGCGGTTCAAAGCGTCCGGTCAGGATTGTAAGGTCCTGGAAGTTTCCTGGGCTCTGTATGATTTCAACCCCGGTGTTGCTTACGCTTTCGATTCCAAGGTCTCCATCTACTCAGATGTAGGCGGTCTCCCGGGTGTTGAGCTTGCATCGGTCACGCTGACTCCGGCTGATTATGTTCTCTTCCCTGGTGTTACCACGGTTGATTTCACTTCGCTGGATGTTCATGTGACCGATTATTACTGGGCTGCTATTGAGTCCTTTGCACCAACCGAAGCCGAGGGTATTGCTACCCTGACCGACTTCGGTGGTTCCAACTGGTTCGACGGCGCGGCCGAGCTCTGGAATGGTTACTGGGGCTTACTGTGCGTCGATTGGGGCGGTATCCCGTGTGATATCGCTTTCGAAGCCAGTGCTTCCGTTTGCTGCTGGCCGTTCGATGAGCGTAACTGCGCTGATGTAGTGACTGCTTATGGAGCGGAATGGACTACCCACCAGCAGAACCAGGAGCGCACCGGCGCTTCCGGCGTCAGCTTCGGCGATGCCCAGTGTGACCTGAACGTTCTCTGGTATTACACTCACCCGACCTACGGTATTTATGATACCGGTCCGGCGATTGTCGGCGACAAGATTGTCTGCGCCTTCTCCGCCGAAGTTCAGGTGTTTGATCTGGTAACCGGCGCTCTGCAGTACACTGTTACTCCGGGTGCGGCCAGTTCCATCATTCGCCATGTGCCGTTTGTGGCCAATGGCGTGATGTATGTTGGTGGTGACGATCAGCAGTCCATCTCCGCGTACGACTTTGCTACCGGCGCTCTGATCTGGAGTCGCAATATCGGTACTGTCGGCCCGGGCGGCCTGTTTGGTCCGACCCGTTACACTTCGTTCAACCTGATCAACCAGGGCGGCACCGACGTGCTGTACTGGGGTACCGACGACGGTAACATCGTTGCCGCCGAAGCTGCCACCGGTAACCTCTGGGCTGGTTGGGCGGTCAACCCGGTCGCCCTCGGTCAGTCGGTACGTAAGTCCGGCTCCACCGACGGGTTCTCACTTTACTACAACACCTTCCCGGGTGGTGTGGACGGTGATGTCTACTCCGTAGATGCCGCGACCGGTACTGTCAACTGGCAGTTGTCAACCTCCGGTGGTCTTCAGGCCGCAGCTCTCTTCCCCGAGGGTCCGCAGCTTGGTGAAGGCTTCCCGGGCGGTAACTCCAACGAGGCCGGTGTTATATACGTTAACTCCGACATCGCTGCTCCTTACTATCCCGGCGATGGTGTTTTCTACGCCATCAATGCCGTCGATGGTACTATTAAGTATGCTGTCCCGTCGATGGGTGCCCGCGGCGCTTCCGCCAGTGGTACTCCGGTTATCGACAAGGCTCGTGTGTATGTCGTTGGTGATTCCTATTGGCTCAATGTCCCCGTAGGCGGACGTGTCGCGGCCTTCCAGAAGAACAACGGTACTCTCATCTGGGCCTATGACAGCCCTGAATACAACAACTACTGGGGTGACGCGGCTCTCTCTTGTGAGCCGGGTGGCGTCGATGACCTGCTCTTCGTGGCCGGTCACCACGGCTTCATCAACACCCTGAACTCGGCTACCGGTGACGAAATCTATCGTCGTCGTGTAACCGATGGCGGATATCCGAACTCGGTCGCCCTCGCCTTCGCCATGGGTTCATTCAATGGCGAAAGCTACCTGGCCATGTCCGACTTCTGGGGTTCCATCTACGTGTCACGTAAGGGCCTCGATCGCGGACGCCTCGAACTGCAGTCCTACAATCCTGCCGTTCCTGTTGAATTCGGTACCGCTACTTCTCTGCACGTCCCGATTCCGGGTCTGTTTGTTAACACCGGCTGTGCCGATCTTACTGTTAACAATATCACCATCGATGAAAACCCGACGCATCCGTGGATTCCTCCGGACTTCGCCGCTATTCAGGTACGCGAAGAAGTCATGGACAAAGCGGCCTCGATTACTGATAAGCTGACTGAAGGCTTCAATCAGAAGACGCTTGTTGTCAATGACGATCCGGACCTGGATGACTACTTCTCCATCCGCGACCGTGACCGCGGCGAAAGGATGATGAACCTGGGCGCCAACGCGATCCCGGCCTTCATCCAGACCGCTACCTATCCGGATGGCGTGGTTTCCCCGGCTGATGGCTCCGTCATTGCCGCCGGCGATACCGTCGACCTTGTCATCGATGTGAACCAGTCGCTGATCAACCGTGGTCCGCAGGATTTCTACGCTGTTATAGACACCGATGATGACGACTTCTACCTGAAGCCGGGCACCTTCGGTCCTCCGGAAATCCACGTGACCCTCGTTGGTGGCTGTCTGATCGATACCGTTAGCTTGTTCTTCGGTATGGGCGCCGCCAACATCCACAATGTGACCAATACCGGTCGTATTGCTACCGGTGACGACTGGATGGATCCCTGGGGCATGGATATCGACGGCGATAACCATGCTATCTTCCAGGGCGCCTTCGTCTGGGCTGTGAGCCAGTATGAACTTGCCATCAACACTCAGGCCTGGCATGGTCAGGGTGAAGAGGCTTCCTACTACTCACACCAGGCTGATCCGAACTGGTGCGACAACAGCTGCTCGCCTCTGCTCGAAGAAGGTGTGAATCTGTACTGCCTCGGTGGTTACACCACTGACGGTATCACCTACACGCCGATAACGGGTAACCGTGTCTGCAAGACCTACATCGACTCCGTGCAGAACTTTGACCTCGGTGGCGGCTGGAACTGGGAGAACTTCGGTGCTCCGTTCGATAATAACCTCACCATGGGTCTGATAGCCAACACCCGTACCATTGGCGCCGTGGACTTCGCTCCCTTCAAAGATCTGACCATCGAAATCATGGAAATTACCGAACGTAACGGTAATCCTGTGACCGGTTGGAAGATGGGCGCGACCATGGACTACGACGTCGGTGGCGATGAGGCCAGTTACAGCGCCGAAGGCTCTGCGGCCTGGGTCACCTCCGGCGGTACGGGCGATGTTGCCTGGGGTATGATCAAGTTCCCGTTCGGTTGCGGAACCAACCCGAACGTTGACTTCAACCCCATGAAGAACGCTCGTACCCTGTTTGGTTACGGCGCCTGGTGGAACGACATCTACCTGGATTCCGCTTACGCCTTCATGAGCGCTCCTCAGGGTGTCAGCTCTCAGGATCCCACTCTTGGTGGTGACGAAGAAGCTCACTTCACTATAGCCGAGCACGACTGGGCCGGCGGCGACACCTATGAACTCGCCGTTGCTCAGTTCGGTCTCCATGGAATCACCGGCGGCTCCGATGCTGAAATCGTGGCCCTGGCGAAACTGGCGAACAAGTGGGTTGGTTTTGGTCGTGGTGACGTAGACAACAACGGCACGATTGATCTGGCCGATGTTGGTTACCTTGTTGCATATCTGGGTGGCGGCCCCGGCCCGATCCCGTTCATGCACCTTGGTGATGTCGACTGCGACGGCGACGTCGATGGCGACGACGATCTCTACCTGGCCAATTACCTGTATGCCGGCGGACCGTGTCCGTGCGGTGACTGGTGCTTCTAATCCGGTAAGTCAGTTCACTGACCATATAAGAAGCGAGGAGTTTTCTCCTCGCTTCTTTTTTTCTGCACTTGTGATTTCACAGGCTTTATGTAAGGGAAAGGTTCTTCTCGACGCGTCATTGATCCTGGCCGGAACCCATTCTTCGAGTGCAGGCTTGCTGCCGGGTCAGGTAAAGCGTGACAAAATGCAAACGCAAAAAAGCGACATCTTTTAAGCACCTGTTTACATGGCTTCTATTTGACGATTGCTGTTACCGCCTTATCTTTACTATATGAAAGACTATTCTTTGTTTTCACCGGAAGCATTGAGCGTTTGTCGTTTATGTCCGCATGATTGCGAAGCCGACCGTAAAACCGGTTTGTCCGGGTTCTGTCGCACCGGCGACGCCATCCCGATTTCTTCCATCTGCCGCCACATGGGGGAGGAACCGGTGCTGTCCGGCAGGCATGGTATCTGCAATATCTTTTTCGCCCACTGTAATCTCCAGTGTGTTTACTGTCAGAACTATCAGATATCATCCAACCGTGAATCTCTTGCGTCGGTTGAGATGTTACTTGAAGAAGTGGTTGACGAGGTCGAGATGATTCTGGATCAGGGCGCGCGGGGCGTAGGGTTTGTATCTCCATCGCACTGTCTCGTACAGATGCAGGCAATCATCAGAGAACTGCAACGCCGTGGGCGACAGCCGACTTTCGTCTATAATACCAACGGTTATGACCGGGTAGAGACCATTCGATATCTTGAAGATTCCATAGGCGTTTTCCTCCCGGACATGAAATATATGGACAACAGTTTAGCTCGCGAGTATTCACAGGTGGATAAATATGTCGAGTACGCTGCTGATGCTCTGGTGGAAATGTTCCGTCAGAAGGGTGCTGATTTGCAGCTTGACGAAGATGGGTACGTTACAGACGGCTTGATTATTCGGCATCTGGTGTTGCCGGGGCAGGTTGATAATAGTATTCGCGTGCTTGAGTTTATCGCGGAGCATTTGTCAACCGATGTGCATATTTCACTGATGGCGCAGTACCATCCCACACCGGCGGTGCGCGGTCATCCTGTTCTTGGACGGTTTCTCAAACCCGAAGAATATGACCGGGTCCTCCGGGCGTTCGAGGCATTGGGATTCCATCGGGGGTGGGTTCAGGATCTTTCCAGCCCTTCGAACTATCTTCCGGATTTTGATAAAGGGGACCCCTTCGAATAAGATAAGGAAACTAACGAACCCGGCCGAGATTGAAGCGAGCTTTTTCAGCTCGTTCACCATCCGGGTTAATATAATACAGGCGAAAATCGAGACTGTCCGGTGTTACCATCTGAGCAGTCAGTTTATATTCTGCTTTTCCCTTCCAACGCCGTCCGGTCAGGGTGTCGCCGTTGACAGCGCCTTCGTAGAAAACATGACGACCGAATCCGTCCCAGACCTCCCAGAGCAGCGAGTCGTTGTCCGGGTTGACATAGAGCCGTCCGGAATCCTGATAGGTGTATAGATATTTTGTGCCGATCATACTCGTTCGAATGTAACCGCCGGACGTGTCCCGAACAAAACTGGCCGAGCCTTCCATCTCCATCTCGAGTCCGGTCACCGGCATAACAAACACGCCGTTGCCCTGCCATTGGCCAAGCAGGTTGAACACATCGAAATTGCGATCATCGGCTGTGAGCAATTCAGCAAGCAGTAAGGTCGCCGCGATCAACAGCGGAATAAAGAAGCGTTGGGTTGGGCTGATTCTCATTTCTTTCTTATACAACCGTAAGCCTTCGAATGTCAACAATCAACGAACGGGCAAACGGAGATTTGTTGAACGAGTCGGCTTTTTCAGGGATGTCTGTGGTTGTATGCAATTATCGGACAAGGGGATACGGCTGCCGGGCAGGCTCGATTTTTTGTTGCTATGGTTCCTTTTGATGCGTACTTTTAAGCTCTGTTACTGTCGTAAACTGTTGCGAAAAGAAGGATATTGATAAATGCCCCTGGAACGCGAAAAGATCGAAACAATATTTCTCGAAGAGGAGATGAAGTCATCCTACCTCGACTACTCCATGTCGGTAATAACCAATCGTGCTCTCCCGGATATCCGCGACGGCATGAAGCCGTCGAATCGGCGCATCCTGGTAGCGATGAACGATCTCAACCTGCGTCCGGGGCGGCCGCACCGAAAATGCGCCAAGATCGCCGGTGACACCTCGGGTAACTACCACCCGCACGGTGAGCAGGTGGTTTACCCGACGCTGGTGCGTATGGCGCAACCGTTCAACCTGCGTTACCCGCTGGTTGACGGCCAGGGGAACTTCGGTTCGATCGACGGCGACGGCGCGGCGGCGATGCGTTATACCGAGGCCCGTCTGACGCCGATAGCGGTGGAGATGCTGGCCGATCTCGAAAAGGAAACTGTCGATTTCATGGACAACTATGACGCCACGCGTAAAGAGCCGATGGTTCTTCCGGGCAAGTTTCCCAATCTGTTATGCAACGGCACGACCGGCATCGCTGTGGGTATGGCCACCAGTATTCCGCCGCACAACCTGTCTGAAATCAGCGGAGCTATTCTGAAAGTGATCGAAGACCCGGAATGCGACAACGAAGAACTCCTCGATATCGTACCGGGGCCGGATTTCCCGACCGGCGGCATAATCAACGGACGTGATGGTATCCGTGACGCCTACCGTACCGGCAAAGGCCGGATGCTGGTCCGGGCGCGAGCGGCGGTCGAGCGCATGGCCAACGGCAAGGAAGCTATCGTTGTTACCGAGATCCCGTACCAGGTAAATAAATCGAACCTGATTGAAAAGATTGCCGACCTGATTCGTGACAAGGTAATCGAGGGCGTGTCCGACCTGCGCGACGAATCGGATCGTGACGGGATGCGCATAGTCGTGGAATTGAAACGCGACCAGCAGGCCGATATCATTCTCAATCAACTGTACAAACATACGACCATGCAGACCACTTTCTCGGTTATGATGCTCGGTCTCGACCACGGTATCCCCAAGCTGCTGACCTTGAAACAACTGATCCAGTCGTTTATCGACCACCGTCACGAGGTCATTACCCGGCGCACGAAGTTTGAGCTTCGGAAAGCGGAAGAGCGCGCCCATATCCTCGAAGGATACCGGATTGCGCTGGACAATATTGACGCGGTGATCGAGCTTATTAAGAAATCGAAAGATACCCCGACCGCTCATGCCGGCTTGATGAAAAAGTTCAAGCTGTCCGATATTCAGGCGACGGCCATCCTTGAGATGCGTCTCCAGCGGCTGACCGGACTTGAACGCAAAAAGATCGAAGAAGAATATCGCGATCTGATAAAACGCATTGCTCAACTCAAGGCGATTCTTGAATCCAAAGCGTTGCGCATGAATATTATCAAGGAAGAGACCGAAGAACTGGCCGAGCGGTTCGGCGATGAACGCCGCACCGAGATACAGGACGCCGCCGAAGAACTCAGTGTCGAAGACCTGATCGCCGAAGAAGAGATGGCCATCACGATTTCACATCTCGGCTATATTAAAAGGCTGTCGGTCTCGGCCTACCGTCGCCAGAATCGCGGCGGGCGCGGTGTGAAAGGAATCGCCACCAAGGAAGATGATTTCGCCGAGCATCTGTTTGTCGCTTCGACCCATGATTACATCCTGTTCTTTTCCACCAAGGGAAGATGCTACTGGGTTAAAGTGCACGCCATCCCGACCGGTGGAAAACTGGCCAAAGGTAAGCCGATTGTCAACATGTGCCGGATGGAGAAAGGGGAAGCGATCACCGCTTTCTGTCGTGTACGTGAGTTCAGCCCTGACAAGTATGTGGTGATGGCTACCCGCTCCGGTGTTATCAAGAAGACACCGCTGGATGCCTTCGCCAACCCGCGTGTCACCGGCGTGAACGCCATGAACCTTCCGGCCGACGATGAACTGATCGAAGCTCAGCTTACTGACGGTACTTGTGATATTGTGCTGGCCAGCCGCAAGGGAATGGCTATACGTTTCCCCGAGGATAAAGTCCGGGCTATGGGGCGGACCGCCTATGGCGTCAAAGGGATCAACCTCGGTAAGGGGGATTATGTTATCGGCATGGTCGTGCTTAAGCGTGACAGTTCGCTGTTGGTGGTAACCGAGAACGGATTCGGCAAACGTTCACCGGTAAGCGATTACCGCGTTACCAACCGTGGCGGCAAAGGCATTATCAACGTCAAGACATCCGAACGTAACGGCGAAGTAGTGTCTATCAAGGAAGTCCTCGATGATGACGAATTGATCCTGATCACAAAAGACGGCATCGCCAACCGTCAGGCGGTGAAAGATATCAAAGTGATCGGCCGCAACACTCAGGGCGTGCGTCTGATTAAGATGGCTGAGGGTGACTTGGTTACCGATGTGGCCAGGCTGGCGAAAGAAGAATAGCTTTCCTCTCAGAACATCAGCACGGCGTTGAGTACCAGGACTTCTTCGGTGGTCGAATAGTCCATAAATAGATAGAACTTCTCATTGTTGATGGTTCCGGCCAGTACGCCGAAAGAGTTGGCGATAAAATCCTTGTAGGAAAAACCTACTCCCGTTTCGTTCTGATAGATTTCATAGGCAAGCCCGGCGGCCAGCGCGGCAGTGGGATGCAGGCCGACCTCCACAAGAAACTGTGAACCGTAGTAATGCTGTGCTTTATCCGGCACCATGAATTTCCACTCGGCATCGGACTGGTAGTACCAGGGATCAAAATCAGGGAAATCGAAGGCCGTCGCTTCGGCAGGTGTCAACAGAATTAATCCGCCCAGTATTAGACCAAGCACCACAGCGATTGTTTTGTTGATGTTTATCATACGGTTTACTCCGATAAGGTCTCTGGGGAGTCGTCGTGTTCGATATATCCGGACCGGGTTGTCCTGATCCGTCCAATCGATGCGCGGCCTCGTCCGGTCCGATCACCGATCTGTGTTGCCGTAATTACATCTGTCCGCGGGAGGCGGTTTGCTTTTCTGACCGAACGCAGGTCGGCCGCGGGACGCCCTGAGCGTGAGTTCGCCCGGCGCCCCTTTGCTTCCACCGGGGGACGTGGCCGACCGGTCGGAAACACCATCCTGTCGAGTATGCCAATTCCGTAAGCCATAACAACAGGCTATAAGACAACTGCCGTGCCGAATTGGACACAGGGTAGAAAACAACGTTTTCCCGCGCCGGACAGTACTTTACGGTAGTGTCATATTTTTGCGCAGGATGCAGGATGCTTCATCATGT
The DNA here is from genome assembly GCA_024278515.1 of Candidatus Zixiibacteriota bacterium. Taxonomy (GTDB): domain Bacteria; phylum Zixibacteria; class MSB-5A5; order GN15; family FEB-12; genus JAJRTA01. Next base: position 10,197 of record JAJRTA010000168.1, on the reverse strand, counting down.
GCAGTTGCGGTTTCTTTTATGTGCCGGATCTTGCCGTGTCGAAGGAAGAACCGGATAGGAGAATCGGGCAAATTCTCCTATATTCTCCGAATGGAGTTCATGGGTGAAGCGGCCGGTCTGGCCGCCGCCTTTCTATGGGCGTTAACTTCGATTTTCTTCGCCGAAGCCGGTAAACTGATCGGATCGTTTCGGGTGAATGTGGTTCGGCTCTCGATGGCCGTGCTTATTTACATCATTTTACTCTGGCTCAGTTCGGGGCAAATGATCCCTGCCGGTTTCAATCGGACGCAATTTTTCTGGCTGGCTCTGTCCGGGTTGATCGGCTTGATCATGGGGGATGGCTGCGGGTTCAAGGCGTTGGTGATGATCGGCCCGCGGCTGACCTCATTGCTGTATGCCTCAGCTCCGATAATGGCTACTGTGATTGCCTGGTTTTTCCTCGATGAACATCTCGGCTGGTGGAGCCTTCTGGGAATCGCCATGACTGTTTTGGGAATAACCTGGGTTGTACTGGAGAGAAAAAACCACCGGGACAAACTCAAACCGGAAGCAGGCGTCAACCACCCCGATGCCGGTTCACTGGCTAAAGGTGTTCTGCTTGGTTTGTGCGCCGCCGCCGGGCAGGCTATCGGACTGGTAATGGCTAAACATGCCATGATAAACTGCGGATCGGATGTTGACCCGTTGCAGGCTTCTTTTGTACGGATGGCCACAGCTATGACCGGAATCTGGTTGCTGGCTTTTCTGCGCGGGCAGTCGGGGCATGTTTTCAGGGCAGTTACGCAATTGCGACCAATGGCTTTCTGCGCCGGCGGTGCTGTCGTGGGGCCGTTTCTGGGAGTGTGGATGTCGCTGGTGGCGGTCAAACTAATCGCCGCCGGTACTGCTGCAACACTTAATTCCATGACGCCGGTTATGATTATTCCGCTGATCGTTTTATATTACAAAGAGAAAGTATCCATACGGGCCGTGCTGGGTGCGGTCGTTGCCGTGGGCGGTGTGGCTATCCTGTTTCTGAGCTGATGAATTACCTGAATTACCACCAATTCGATTCGATTGTGGCCGGTTTTTTTGACCGATTCGGTGCTGAATCGGAGGTAGCCGGGTCATTCCATGACCGCGAGACAGGTTATTACGAAATTGTGCCGTTTTTTGGTCCTGATGGTATTGATCCGCAGACTGTACCGGTCAAGATTCTGGATGACTCCTTTCATTTTACCGATCAACTGATCGCCGAAGTCGCCGCTGATTTTGAGCAGAGCATGTTGTCCGAAGGACTTCTTCGCTCGGGCCCGCCGGTGATAAAACTGGCCGATGCAGTCTGGACCGGTGTGAAAAAGCGCCTGATCGTGCAACCCTGTAGTTATGGTTTGCAGGCCGGTAGTTGTCTGGCCCTCGATGAAAAACATGAACGGCTTGCGCCTTATGGCTCCTTGAGAGAATACTACCTTGCAAAGAATCGTTCGCGTAAGCTATGCGACAATCCTCTGGCTGTCTGTCTTGGAGTATCGGCTTTGGCAGTACTGGGGAAAGGGGATAAGGCCAGGGTGCTGACAGTTCGTCGCAGTCCCCATCTGGCCTCGCTGGGATCCACCTGGGGACCGTCGGTGGCCGGGTCTGTAGAGTTCGGCCATGTCGCCGACGATCTGCTGCAACTGCTGCGTAACGGGCTGGCCGATGAGATTTCAGAAGAGTTGGGGTTATGTTCTCACGACTACCGGCTGATTCCGTTGGCCTGTGCCCGTGAGGTTTTCCGGGGGGAGCGTCCACAGCTTTTTGCGGCGATGGAGCTGAATATGTCTGAAGAGGAACTGAAGAAGGCTCTTGATGATATTCCGGGCGATCACAAAGAGTTCGATAAGTATGAGTTGGTAGGCCTGTTTTCAGAACCGACCGGACAGTCTGTCGGCGTTCCTCTTAACTTTGAGGTCGCGATGAATCTGAAGCTGTTGAAACAATATCTGAGCAGTTAAAACGCCTAATAGAATGTCTGTTCCATATCCAGCCAGGTGAAACCGTAAAAGGCCGCGATGATTGCTTTCGAGTCGGTCGGCCAGTTCGCGCCGAGCAGGTAAACGAAACATAACAACGTTGTCCCGAAAAACAGCCTGTAAAGTCCGGGCTGGAGTTGGTTACCGGCCAGATCGATCAGACCGCGCAACAGAAGGGTTGTTATCAATGCCGGTACGAACATGGAAACAGTCCAGCCCCAGAAATCGATATTGGCGACATCCGCCGCCCAGGAAGTATCCGCCGGAATATTGAACAGGTAAAGAAAGTGGATGGCGGCAAAAAACAGGGACATGCCGTAATAGAGCACTCCCTCGATAAACTGGTTCTTCGTCTCGCGAAGGCCGATGCTCAGGAAGAATAACGAGGCCGCTATCGTACCAAGAAGCACAAGGGCCGACATATTCGTAAAGATCGGACTCAGTTGCTGTTCCATCAAATACACCTCGGCATTGTTCATCAGAAAAAATCATGCCGATTTTGTTCTGTAGTCCGGTTATAGTCAACCTGATTGGTTTGTTGTTATCTGCCCGGCCATGCTTTATGACGACAGGTAATTCATAATCCCTTGTGGATGATGGGGTTGCTTGTGGGTCGCGGGTTGACTGACAAGTCAATGACAACTCAAATACAACAGTATTTGCGATTGGCGGAATGCGAATGTCATTATGTCGAACGATCAATCGGTCAAATCAGATTTCATGGTATCGGCAGCAGTGTGCACAAAAAAACCCACCCTTTGACCGGGTGGGTTTTTGCATTTGCCTTGACCTGAAGCCTATAAATCGACCTCGTCCACATCCGTATGCGGTTTGGTAAGCTGGGTGACCACTTCGTTGATTTCTTCGGGACGGCGGTCTTTCAGTTTTCCCTTGTACTTTTTCAACTGACCTTTGACTTTATCGACCGCAACGGAAATCGAGTTGTACATATCGTCGGTTTCGCCGGTGCCGGTCAGACTGTGGTTATATACTTTGACCCTTAGTTCCGCTTTGTGCAGGTGGCGTTCCATATCAAGGACAAGTTCGGCCGAGATAATGTTTTCAAAATAACGCGTCAGACTATCCATCTCAGAGTCGGCCCTCTCTCGCATCTCATCAGTGAGATCAAAATGTCTTGCGGTTATTGTTTTTTGCATGGCTGAATTTCTCCTTTCTGGGCGAAATCCGTCAAGTGGTTTTGTATAGTGACAGTGTCCGGATCCCTGGGACAAACTGTCGGCTTTTGTTTCCGGTTAATGATCGATCCTTCCTCGGGCCAATAACCATTATTCCCTGTTACTTCTGACTGTATAAACCCTTCTCCCGGGTTGGAATGCCAAACCGTATTTCAGGTAGAGCGAGTTATCCGCCAAAAACATCATCCTTCTCTAAAATGGCAAACAGCCGATGATTTAGCTACTACTATTTTATACGAATCCAACCGTGAAGGGATTGAAAAGCCGCTCAGATTTATGTGAAAAACAGGGACTGAACCCTGGGGACAGGCCTGGAACAATACGAACCTTCCTTCCTATGGTTCGTTATGGTACTTTCAGACTACTCTCTTGCGCAGTCGGGCGGACGGGATTTTCAATTCTTCGCGATACTTGGTGACGGTTCGACGGGCCAGCTTTATCCCTTCCTCGTTCAAGCGCCGGAAGATTTCCTGGTCCGAGAACGGCTTGTCGAGCGGTTCGCTTTTGATGATTTCTTCGATCCTCTGTTTGACCGAGCGCTTGGACATATCCTCGCCGTCTTCTTTTGCGATGCCGGAATTGAAGAAATACTTGATTTCACGAACTCCGAAAGGAGTCTGGACATACTTGCCGCTGGAGACACGGCTGATAGTCGCCACATTCATTTCGACCATCTGGGCCACTTCTTCCATAATCAACGGCTTCAGGAATGCGGGGCCACGCTCGAAGAAATCCCTCTGCCGCTCGATGATTGCTTCCATCACTCGGATCATCGTGGAGCGCCGTTGCTGAATGGCGTTTATCAGCCAGCGCGCCTGTTCCAGCTTCTGGCGAATGTACTGCTTGGTATCCTTGGGCGTTTCATTGCCCCGCCTGATCAGATTCCGGTAGCTGGAGTTGACTCTGAGACGGGGGACGTAGTCGTCATTGTGCATGACCACGAAATCGTCATCGTGTCTTTCCACGATCAGATCCGGAACAACGGGCATGGCCCCGGAATCGAATCGTCCGTGGGCGGGAGTGGGGGAGAGGCTTTTTATTATTTCAAGAGCATGTTGAGCACGCTCAACCGGGACTCCCATCATTCTCGCAACCTGGAGAATAGATTTACGGTCGAGCTCATTGATATGCTCATCGACAATCCGCCAGGCCAGACTGCCCTCTTCGCCGCGCTCTCTTAATTGTATAAGCAGAGACTCCCGAAGATCACGCGCCCCGACACCCACCGGGTCGAACCGCTGGACCATTTTGAGAACTTCTTCAATTTTGCTTTCTTCGATTTTCAGTTCGGCGGCCATCTCCGGCACACTGATCGTCAGATATCCGTCGGGAGCGATATTACCGATTATGTACTCAGCTATAAGATGTTCTTCCTCCGTCAGCTTGAGCATATTAAGCTGTTCAGTCAGGTGTGAAAACAGAGTAGGCTCCAGAGCGGCGGGACCTTCAAATCTGTCCTCGGTCTCCTCGCGCGGCTGGCTGACTTTATAACCTTCGTCGTCATCGTTGAAGAACTGGTCCCAGTCGACATTTTCGTCGGTCTTCGTTTCGTCGCCGGCTACGTCGAATTCCGCTTCCCGATCGAATTCCTGTTCATCGGTTTGCAGTTCTTCTACTTCTTCCAGAAGGGGATTGGTGGCTAATTCATGTCTGATAGTTTGTTCAAGTTTAAGCGCCGGCATCTGAAGCATCTTCAGGGACTGGATCAGTTGCGGGGCAAGCATCTGTCGAAGTTGTGGGCGAATTTCCAGTTTCATATCAGTCTTCCGTAATCGATAGGCTCTCTCTCGGGCAGCAAACTACCCTTTTTTCGTTCTAATTCTATTGTCGGAATCAGAATCGCCGTTGTTTAGACGGACTTGCCAAATCGTTCAGTTATTAGACACATCTCCTCATAAACTCAGTTCAACCGGAACTTTTCACCGAGGTAGATTTTTCGGGCCTCGGCGTCATTGGCCAGAAACTCCGAAGTCCCGGACTTGAGAATCTTGCCGTCGCACATAATATAGGCGCGGTTGCAGATAGACAGGGTTTCACGTACATTATGATCGGTAATCAGAACACCGAGACCCCGTTCCACCAACCGATTGATTATTCTCTGGATCTCTTCGACTGCAATCGGATCAATCCCGGCAAACGGTTCATCCAAAAGCATAAACTTGGGATCATTGACCAAAGCCCGGGTGATCTCGACCCGCCGGCGTTCCCCGCCTGAAAGAGTGTAGGCCATGCTTTTGCGAAGATTGCCCAAATCCAGCTCTTCCAGAAGTTCTTCGAGTTTCTGTTTGCGCTGTTTTCGGCTCATCCGGCGAAACTGAAGGATCGCCTTGATATTATCTTCAACCGTCATCTTGCGAAATACCGAGGCTTCCTGCGCCAGGTATCCGATTCCGGCCCGTGCCCGTTTGTACATTGCCATACGGCCTATATTCCGTTCGCCGAGAAAGACTTTCCCGGAATCGGGACGGATAAAACCGATTATCATGTAGAAAGTAGTCGTTTTCCCGGCTCCGTTGGGACCCAGCAGTCCGACCACCTCCCCGGAGTTTACCTGCATGGTTACTTCGTTTACCACCGCCCGGCGGCGATAGTGTTTAACCAGTTTGTCAGAGGCTAATGTGATCATATCCAAATATACAGTCAGTCAACTATCATACCAAATAAAATCCTCTGTGTTGCACGGATTTTGCTATAGAACTTTGTCCGCTTCGGGAAATATTGCCTTGATCGGTAGTATAAAACAATTAACTTCAAAAACTGAAATGAGTTATACGCTCATAGCAACACCATGAGGACTGACTGAAAATGAAAAAAATTATACTGATCGGCCTGCTTTTAACCCTTCTTATCGGATGCACCCAAACTCCGGAAGAGAAAATCGACTCGCTTTTTCAAGAGGCGGTGACCCAGATCAACAGTTACAATTTTGAAAAAGCAAGAGGGACGATGGACCAAATTGGAGAGATTGACCCAGCAAGTCCATATATTCTCTATTGTAACGCTTTGATTAAAGAGCGCCAGCTATGTTTCGCTGATGCGGCGCATGAATATATGGTGATCGGTACTATCGCTCCGACATTTGTTCCCGCTCTTGAGGGGGTGGTCCGTACTTTCTCACGTCTCGATGAGTACATATTAGCCGCTCGCGCTGCCAAGGATGCTGTTGAGCTCAAACCCGGCGATCCATATCTGCAGCTTAGGCTGGCTGAAGTGCTGATTGATGCGGGTCAGATCAGGGGGGCAGCCGATGCGGTGGAATCCGCCGAGAGCTTCGGAGTGTCCGGTACGGTTGCTGATCTTATTCGCCCTCGCCTTTACTTTAGTCTTAAAGATGTAGATACGGCTTTGGTTTTGAAGGAAGCCGCACTGGCGGCGGCAGGAAAGTCGCTGGATGATTACAGGGCGGCTGCTGAACTGTGTGAGACTTTTGACCTCGCCGATTCGGCGGTGATGTTCAGTCGACGGGCGCTTGAAGTCTCCGACTATCACCCGGATGTTCTCCTGGATCATTTTTTCCGGTGTCTGCGTCTTAAATACTTTTTCGAGGCGCGCAAGGTGATCGATTTGATTCCATCTGACGGTGGTGGCGAGATAGCCAGGTCCGGGTTGCGGCTGCATCTTTACATGGCCGATTCGGACCGTCCCAAAGTTATTGCGGAAACAAGTAAGTATCGGGCTTTGACCAAAAGCGCCATCAACTCGGTGTTTCTTGATATTCTGGCCAGAACGGGTGCCGGGGACTTCCTGTCTGCCGACAGCGATGAAGATTTTATTATCCAGACGCTCACCAACGGCAACTATATACGAGACTTCATCGATTTTATGACCTACAAACTGGCTACAAGTAAATCGATGATGATGTTTACAAGGGAAAAACTCGATGAACTTCAGAAACTACCACGGGAATACCTTAACAGCCGGGATGTTCAACTGCAGATTGCTCAGCTTATGCATCGTACAGGCGATTTTGATGGATATGAAGACCTTATCTCGACTCTCGAGGAGTACAACCGCAACAAACCGGACTGGCTGAGTGGTATTGCGGATATTTACAGCCAGCGCAATGTCGGCAAGAACCGTGAAGCGGAACAACTTTACCGTCGCGCTCTGGAACTGGACCCGTGGTATCGTCCGGCGTTTGAAGGTTGGGTAGATATGCGCCGTCGTAGTCGTCAGTTTGATCAGGCGCTGGGATTATTCGATGAATACTCGACTCTCGCGTCTATTTTTCCGTCGTTGCGCAGTCTTAAGGCTATGATTCTGGCCGAGAAAGGTGACGTTGAAAATGCCTGGACATTATTCAAAGAATACTATCCCTTGGCTCCCGGAGATTTGACAGTACCGTCTGAGTTGATCGACTGGGCGACTCTCCATGATAAACCGGAAGTTATAGATTCGGTGATATCTCTTTTGTCAACGCAGAAAGAAAATGCGTCGGCTTTGCAGTTGGCGGCTCAGGCAGCCTGCGGACTGGGTGAATTTCAAAAAGGTCTTGACCTGATCGAAGCGGCTATTGCCATTCGCGACACAGAAGTTGATCCTTATGCTGTCAAGGCCTGGGCGCTGCATGGTCTCGGTCGCACCTCCGAGGCTTTCGATCTCTTTGAGGAGAACCGGACCCGGGATCGTGACAACATACTCAACGGTTTTTTGCACTCCTACCTTTTGGGCAAGGATAAGATAGATCTGGAGCGTGCCGCCAATATTGCCCGCGAAGTCCTGGGCAGCAGTGGTTTCAGGCTCGATACCTGGATGAACCTGTGCTTTATTTATTATCAGGCCGGGCGTTACGATCTTTCGCGCGGCGAGGCTCTGAAAGCTTCGCATACGTATATCAACAGGCCGGAACCGTTCTATCGGCTGGGGCTGGCTATGGCCGCGGAAGGCACCGAGGGAGCAAAAGAAAATCTGCAGAAAGCGATCGTTCTCGGGCTGGCCGGCGATGATCTCAGGACGGCTCAGGAGTGGATTAACAAACTATGATGTCGAGTGATCGGGCCGGTTCTTTCCTTCCGTGTGTGTGGAGTCGATAAGTTATGTCGGTATCCGGTATTGTCCTTGTAACCGGCGGCGCAGGATACATCGGATCGCACCTCGTAACGCAATTGCTTGCGGCGGGACGGCCGGTACGGGTTCTTGACAATCTGACTTTCGGCGGCGCCGGTCTGTTGGTGCATTTTTCCAACCCGTCCTTTGAATTCCTGCATGGCGACACGGGATGTCTGGACGATGTTGACCAGGCGCTGGAAGGCGTCACCAGTGTGGTCCATCTGGCCGCCATTGTCGGCGACCCGGCCTGCGCGCAGGCGCCTGAACTGGCCCACGAGGTGAATGTCAGGGGTGCTCAGCTTATCTGCGATACCGCGATTAAGGCGGGTATTCGACGGTTCGTGTTCGCTTCCACCTGTTCGAATTACGGTCGGATGAATGACCCCGACAAAATTGTGAACGAAGAATCGCCGCTCAGTCCGGTGTCGCTCTATGCCGATCAGAAGGTCGGTTTTGAAAAGTACCTGTTCGAGAATGCGACCGGCGGCTTTGAACCGGTTGTTCTTCGTTTTGCTACCGCTTACGGATTGTCCGGTCGTCCCCGCTTCGACCTGACGGTCAATGAGTTTACCCGCGAACTGACTTTGAAACGGAAATTGCAAATATACGGACGGCAATTTTGGCGGCCGTACGCCCACGCAGCAGATCTGGCGGCGGCGTGCAGACTGGCTCTTGATGCAGATTCGGACAAAGTGAAAGCGCGGGCTTTCAATGTCGGCGACACGAATGAAAACTTCCAGAAGGAAACGCTTGTCCGTATGATAGTTGAGGAACTGGGACCGGAGCATGACCTGATCGAATATGTTGACAAAGAAGAAGACCCCCGGGACTATCGCGTCGACTTTACCAGGGTTCGCGAGACACTCGGGTTCAGACCGACCAGAACCGTTCGCGAAGGAATTAGAGAAATAGCCCGGGCCATCCGGTCGCGTATGATTATTGACCCGGACAACCGTCTTTATCGAAATGTTTGACCTATGCCTCGCTCACTGTTTTCAATAAACAGCTTGTGGATCCCATCATGGAAGCGGTAGTGCTGGCCGGCGGCAAAGGATCACGTCTGTTGCCATTGACCGAGGACCTGCCGAAGCCATTGGTTACAATCGGCGACAAGCCGATTCTGGAAATACTTCTGACCCGCATGAAGTCCTGCGGCGTTACCAGGGTTCATCTGGCCGTAAACCATCTGGCTGATATGATTGAAAAGAAAATCGGCGACGGCGGCCGTTTCGGACTGAACATAAGCTATTGGCATGAAAAGCAACCTTTATCGACAGTCGGGCCGATTAAAAGGATAGGTTCACTACCGGAACATTTTATTGTGGCCAACGGGGATATCCTCACCGACCTTGATTTCTCCGACCTTTATAAAAGTCATGTAACATTGAATGCGGAGCTTACCGTGGCCGTCCATCGGCGTACCAACACTGTTGATTACGGGGTGCTGGAAGTCAACAATGAAGGCCTGGTCACATCCTTTGCGGAAAAACCATCAGAGCAGGTGACGGTCTCGATGGGGATATACGTTTTTTCACGCGAGTTGCTGGCGATAGTCCCCGACAATAAACCGTTCGGATTCGATGATCTTATGCACCTCATGCTGAACCGGCACAAACCGGTTCATACCTACAGCTACGAAGGTTACTGGCTCGATATCGGTCGTCCCGAGGACTACCTTCAAGCCCGGCGCGATATACATCGGCTGAACAGGAAAGGCGAGTAGAGTATCTACTCGCCTGTTTTAACGACAAATCTTTGAATACAGATACGTTGCCGTAATTATGTTCAGTTGCAGGCCGGAGCAGGCCCGTTGTTGAACATAAAGTCGGCCAGATAAACAAGGTCGGCAATATCGGCGACCCCGCCGGAACCGTTGACATCGGCTGTTACCCAGTTCTCGGGCGCCGGTCCGCCGGAGAACATCCAGTCGACAAGATACACCAGGTCGCTGATATCGGGAC
>JAJRTA010000167.1 GCA_024278515.1 Candidatus Zixiibacteriota bacterium | reverse complement strand
TAATTACATCCCTGATTACCAGGTGAGCCGCCAACTCGATGAATCCGGGACGGCCAGTCTTTGCCTGAGAATCGTTCCATCGGACCGGTTGATCGTGAACTCATACTTTGTTCCGGCCGGTGTCAGTGAATCCGACGGCACCAGGTCGAGATAGAAATAACCGGTGCTGTCACTGGTGCTGTTTACCGCCGTCGGTGAGATCACGGTCAAACCGAAACGGACCACTCCGGCGGGCAGCCGGGCGCTGATAGAAGCATTCTCCTCAGGCGCTCCGCCGGCGGTGAACAGATGACCATAGACACGACAGAGAGTCGGAAACGAAGGCGCGCCGGGATCGAATTGATCACAGTACAGCGTGTCGGTGGCCGGACCTGATACGACTACGGTGTCATACGACTCGAAGATGAATCCGGGGGCGGTGGCTGTCACCATGAAGCTGTCGGCGTCAAGGTTGAATGAAGCCTGTCCCCGGGAGTCGGTTTTGCCGACCGCAATCAATGACGACTGGTCGATACTTCGCACCCCGATCAGGGCGTAAGGGACAGCCATCCCGATTGTGGAGTCGACAGCCTGAATGGTGACAGAGTAAGCGCCGGATCCGGAAGAGACTCCGGACACTTCGGTATCAAGGTACTTGCCGAAAGTTCCGCTCAAGGTGTGGTTGCTCTGAGGCGAGTTCCAGACCCAGCGGGCCGTGGCTGATGAATCTCCCCCCAGCTCCGTGCGGTTGGAATCAACAGCGCCCCCTTTGACCAGCACCGAATCATCTATAAGAGCCAAACGATCCGACAGGTCGTCATCGATAATCTGAAAAGCAAAAACATTAGGCGTAAGCAAACCGCCGGTGTTCTTCTTGGCCAGAATAGTCATACTGTATGAGCCGGGATACCCGGCGCCGTCGATATTGGACACTTGCTCTTTGAACGAGTAAAACTGTTTGGATCGGATGGACGTCGCGGTTACCCGGCTGTCGGAAATGGATGATGAATCCTTGTAAACAACCGCACCGGACGGACCGCTAACCAGGATGAAGAAAGAGTCGGCCGTGGTGACATTGCCGAGACTGTCAAGCGAGTAGAAGACACATGAAAGCGAATCCTCGGCGGTCGGAGAAGTCGTTGAATTGTTGACAATAGCCCCGAACAGCGAAGCGGCGGCCAGAACACCGAGAGCGATCAGTATTAATTTTTGTATCATGGTTGTTTCCTGCCTTTGGTTATTGCTCGTTCAGTAGTGATCTTATGATTCGCGAACGACGAACCGACACAGAACTGTCTGCGGTGTACAGCAACAACAGCGGTCGATACCCGATGCCGCTTTCGGAAGACTTGATTACTTTGTTACTGAGGTTGACGGGGGGATCATTGGAATTGACGAGGATGAAACCATAGTTGGAACCCGAGCTGTCCCAGTAGTTGAGTAAACGGTTGAAGTTTCTCATGGTATAGTACTGCCCGACGCCGGTGATGTTGACACTGCACGCCACCGCGCTGTTGTAGTCGCCGCCTGCATTTGTCCAGCTAAGCGAATCAGCATCGCCGACATCGAGAAAAGCATGATTCCAGGTGGCTCCGCTGTCGGGATCGGGATAGTCTCCGAGGTTGTGCTTATTTTCGGTCCCTTCAAAAAACTGTTTGGTTAAAGGGTAGGCGATAAGATAGCGTGACAGCACGCCGCTCTGGGTATAGCAATAGAACTTCATTTCAGACGAATCGGGAATTGTCCCGTCCCACCCGGGTAGTTTGAACAATACTCGTTTTTCGTCGCAGCAACCGACATTGCCGACCCCCATGTTGATCACACGGCCGCCGTTGAAGCGTGTGCAATTTTCGCCGGTGATTTCCGGATCGCAGTCACTGTACGAATAAATGAGACAATCTTCGATTTCCGTGGTGTCCTGGAGGGTATCAACCGCCGCTGACGATGTTCTGCTTATCACTGATAACATAACCGCGATCCCGCAGATGTAACGAAAGCTACGCACTCTTTTTCTCCTTCGGATCGGATGGCGGTTTCCCGCCCGGTTTGAACTCGCTGCGCCGGATTTCGTCGACCAGTTTCCAGAATCTTTTCTGGTCGACGCCGGTCGGGCTTAGTTTGTGTCTGAGTTCGATCATCTTGAGTAAATCTCCGAGTTTTGCATCTTTTTCGACTTTGTTGGTTATCGCGTGAAAATATTTTTCGATCAGGTCATCCAGTAAGTCAACCCAGGGGGAGCCTTCATCGTCCGCCTCGATCATTGCTTTCATATCAGTCGCCCATCTCAATAATCAGCAGGTCGGTCAGCACCGGACCGGCGGCATCGGGATCACGCGCTATTTTGAACCCTTCGGAGGATTCGTTGCCCACTACGAAGGCCCGGTCAATGCTTCGAGGACGTACAATTACACGCGGGGCTGAAAGCGAGCCGGGCAGTGTGTTGCCGCGATGATCGGTCAGTCCGGCGAACATCACCTGTTGGGAGACATCGCCGATATCAATCGATCCGAATAATACGGAAGTAATGCTCTGCACCTGTTCGGTGACGATAAACTCTATTTCGCTCCATCCGGCCAGTCCCCAGACGGAGAACTCGGGAACGAACCAGATGCGGTGCGATTGCGCTCTTTCCAATCCTGATATCACAGGTACACCTCCTTAGCCGCACGCCGGTGACGCGGCGCTTTTCGCCGATGGACGGAATTGTTTTAACAGACGTTCGCCGGCGGTTTCATACTGTTCGGACAGTTTCAGCCAGGCTGTCGCGGTGCGATCTTCACCCCGTCGGCTCGACAGCTCACGGGCCGCGGAGGTGCGACAGACAATCGCGAGCGCGTATTTCGTGGCCGCCGCCTGGAGAGTGCGGTCGGCGCCAAACTGACCGTTCGCATCGACCTGTTGTTCCACCAGACTGTTGGCTTCGGCTACCGCGTTTTCCAGGATAGTATCGTTGAAACTATCGTAGAGCGGTGTGTAGTCGAGATAAACTGTCTCGCCGTCGGCAATACTGCCGGAGGATAGTCTGCGCATCTGCCCCGCGTCTGCTTTGACCCGATAGTCACTTCCTTCGGTGTACAGAGCAAACGGCTGGTACCACACCGTCACCGACGTACCGTCGCTCAACGCTCCCCCTGTTTTGATGCCGACGGTTCCGAGATTGTAGTCGATGGCGTAGTCGACATTTTCAGTATACAGTATACCCATCGAGCTGTCGGAGGCGACCGCCACCGAGCCCGGGACTATCGGAGTCGAAGATAGATTTACCGGATTGTTCGTCAAAACGACAACCGCGCGCGCGAGATGGTTGCTCTTCGGTGATTTCACCTTCAGCAGGGAGCTGTCGACAGCGCCGTTGAAGAATGTCACATAGTCGTCACCCTTGAGATAGAGCGACTGGTTGTTTACCTGTTCCGCCAGTGGAAAAGCGCTGACCAGATGATGACGAATAAGTTCTGTGTTGGTATATGACACCTTTACCTCCTTGTTATGACACTGCCGATATTGGAGATGGTGGTGATCCGGCTCCCTACCGGTCCGGTAGTGAAATCGCCCGATACCTGTATTTTGATCCAGTAGTAGTCGGCTGCTCCCAACGCATCTTTCTGCCAGTCTTCCGGAGTGGCCGAGTAGTCGTTCCACAGGAGCAGTTCTTTGTCGGAACTGTCGAAATTGTATGACCCGCCGGCAGGAGTAAACGCAATCCAGTTGGCGCCGTTCCAGTAACTGTAAGTTACCTGACCACCGGACCCGATGGTAGAAAGCAGAATGCGCAGGAAGCGGAACCGTTGATTCTTGCCGAGGTAAACAGCGTCCCCCTGCAGTTTCAGAAGGACGCCGCTGCTTGCGTGATAAAGATCGGCGGTGGTTGCGTCGGAAGCGGCCGTAGTGAGATCGTTATAAGTCGAAGAGACGGTATCGTACACAAGGACTTCGTCGATGGTGGATGCGCCTTCATCGAGTGGAACGGGAGAGCTGAAACTTCCGGTTTCCCGGCTGGTGTACATTAGCCTGTTTTGTCCCGCGGCGTACATCGATAAATAAACAACCACGGGAACGTTGTCGTTAAAGAGCAACTGCGGACTTATCCCCTCGGCTGAATCCAGGTCAACCACCGGACCCCAGACGGTTCCGTCGTACTCGCGGTATTTCAGCGCCGACTGATCATAAACAACCGCTATCAGGCCGCTGTCGGAGACAGCGGCATCGAAATGCTGATCAACGTTGCCCGGGGCCGAGGCCAGATCCGTTGCAGTGGTCCAGCTTCCCCCGGCTTTTGGTTGCGAACGCACCGAAAGAGTGGAACCGGCGTGGCTGTAGACAACGAAAATATCATTGAGCCCGACCACTATCTTTGAATAAAGGGAACTCACCGCTCCGGTGAGAATATCACCGGCATCGGAGCCGCCCGTACCCCAAGTTGCCCCGGCGTCGTTCGACGATTTCACATGAAGGTAAAAATCGGCGCCGGTTTTGCGCGACCAGCTCACCCATAGTTTCCCGTTGTTCTCGATAGCGATCGACGGATTGTACGATTCATTTACATTATAAATATAAACCTTCGAACCGGCCAGCCAGCTTCCGCCGGAAAAGGTCAGCTTGCGAGTTACCAGGTACCTTGTGGTGGCTTCGCAGTAGACAAGATGGACATTTCCGTTTGTGTCCATTAGACAGTCGCACGGTTCATCGGCTGCATCGGTGACGATTGTGACCGGGGCGGACCACGAAGTATATGGACGGTCGGCCTGGCTGTACCTGATGTCACCGGAGGCGGTTTGTATAATCGCCAGTTGACGACCGGCATACTGTCCGGAAGTGACTTTCATCAGCTTTTGCGACGGTGGCAGGCCGATCGGCCAGGCGGCGGTGGATTCTGTGATTTTCTTTTGCATAATTCTCTCGTTCAGCCGGGGGGACTGCCTGAGGCAGTCCCCTCCTGCTGTTATCAGACCCAAACGCTGTCCATGACTACCGAAGCTTCCCTGATAACCTTGGCGTAGGTTACCGATTCCGAAATCACGGCTTCCTCGAAGCGCTGTTCGATAACCTTGTCGTATTCGATTGTCAGGGGTTGTGTGATGACCTCCTCGACGGCGAAACGGCTGTCGAGACCGATCACGTAATCAGCCGGTACTTCATCGCACCGAACGAGACGCGCTCCGAGGGGGCTGAACAGGTCGCCGCTGTTCTGAAAACGGTACCCGGCCATCGGGTCCTTGAATTCGGCCAGGGTCAGGATCGTCTTCATCGTATCGATATGGCAAATAATCGTATTCATCTCAAACGGTGAAAACCGCGCCCACAGGCTGATCAGATCGTCGTAATCGAGCGTTCCGCTGGTTGCGGTGTTGATTACGGTCGCGCTGTTGTTGTTGCCGTCGCCGTTGATAATCGTATCCACGACCAGGGCGACCTTGTCGGTCTGGATGCGGAAACCGATGTACCACAGGAGCACCCGGAACTGCGAAGTGCTGCGGTAACGCAGTGCTTTGTAGCTGGCTTTGAGGGCCAGACCGTAGTCGGTCACTTTCACCGGATGGTTCTGTTCGGTCACCATAAGCTGCGGGATATCGGCGCCGTCGCCGACCGGCCTCAGCGAGAACCGAGTGTCGTCGGAGGTGTCGACAAAGAATGGTGTGTAGCTGTTCGAAGCAATACTGGTGGAGTTGGCGATCAACCGTCCCAGCTCGGGGCGCATGGACTGACCCTTTTTGATTTCACGCATCATGAACTCAGGCAACAGAGCAGGGGCCTGCTGGTAGAACTGTTCCACCGTTGTGGGTGATTTGCCGCCGAGTCTGATACCGGCCAAAGCCAGTTGACGTTCGAAGGCGTCAAGAGGACAACCGGCCGGTGAAGGATCGTACTCTTCGCATTCAAGTAACTCGGAAAGAGTCATCCCTCGGCTCTCCGCTTCGGTGTAAAGATCCCTCCCGATTTCCAGTGCTGATGCGCGCGTCAAATCGACCGGTATCTCCGACGGTACTCTGTCGGTTTCACGATTCAGGCCGGCAAAAGCGGATGAATGCAAAAACTGGTTGAAATCCATGTTTCGTTCCTTTCTTAGTTGAGCAGGATAATGCAATCGGTGGTGCCGTTGACTTCCAGCACGGTACCACGCGCGATGTTACCACCGGCCGGGTCCGACGCTGCCGTGGGAGCCTGTTTGACGGTACCCGAGGCTCCGCAGACCACGCGGTTGCCGGCCACGGGGTAAGTTGAAGTTATCGCCAGACGGCAGACACCGCCGATCTGAACAGTAGCCAGCCGGTCACCATCGTCGCCGTCATTCAAAGTCAGGCTGATCAGCTTGCCCAGAAGCTGGTCGCCGTCGCCGCACGGGCCGACTTCGCCGTCTGAGGTCAGGGTGACCGGTTCTCCGATATTGGCATCTTTCAGGTCGTCGACGCCGGAGGTCTGCTTTATCGTGAACGTAGCCAGAACCGGCGCTATTGATTCCAGGTTTTGATCTCTAACTGCCATGTGAATTCCTCTTATTGTCTTATGGTTGATTTGTTGCGGCCGGGCTGTGGTCCCTCATGGCCGGGCGTTGATTCCCGCGTTGTTACTTGTAAAGAGCAGGCTCCATCGCCTGCCGGTTTCCCGACTGCGCCCGCAGGTTGGCGAACGAAGTTCCGAACGCTTCACGGAATCGGGCGGAAACGCGACCGTACTGACGAATCAGTTCATCAGCCGGCATGGAAGGCAGGGTTTCGAGGTATTCGGCAATGCTTTCAAGTCCCGCATCGGACCGTTCAACCGCCGCTACCGCCTTCATCATCCCGCTGATCCTGCCCACGAGGTCGTCATGCAGAAGGGCATAGTCTGATCGAAGCCGGTCCGCCTGCGACAGGAGCGGGCCGATCACATCCAACTGCTTCTTCAGCTCATCGAAATCGATTACTGCCATATCCTTATCGCTCAGAGTCCGGTTCAGTTGGTCGATGAATACCTGATGGTTGTTTATGGTCTCCAATGTTCTCTCCTGAATTATGAATGAGGTGGTACTCGATGCGCGCGAGACGTGCTTCGATGTCTTTCGAAAATCGATAGAATGTCTCTTTGTCTACCACGCCCTGTTTCAGTATTACCTCAAAACCGGCCAGTTTTTTGTCGAGGGTTTCCACTACGGCCGATTCCGCTTTGGCGGCCAGCTCGATTTTCAGCGACTGGATGGTCAGGAAATATCCGGCGGCGATCCCGAACACTACGGTGATGAATCGCAGCAGGTGTCCGCTCAGATGAAACCAGTCACCGGTTGTTTCCTCTTTCATTGGTGGACTCCTTTTTTAGTTGACCTGTATTGAACACTCATGGATTATGACGGTATGAATCGTAACCGTTCGCAGACGTGGTTCCGTCTTTTCGTATTGTTGTCCGGGTTGCTGCTTGCCCTGGTCGTCATGATCGGATGTACCGAGGACGGCGGCCCGGCGGGTCCTTCCGATCCTGTTGATGGTGTCGATCTGCTCGGGCTGGAGGACGGCCGCAGGCTGATCTATCTCCGGCTGGATTCCATCCGCGATGATGACTTCAACCTTCAGGTGACCGAAGCGTATGACACTTTCCTCGTAACCGGGACGGGTGAGGACTGGTCGATCGGCAACACTGCTCAGCCGGTGATCAGTTTGAAAGTGACCGACCTGGCCGTGATCCAGAACGGTTACTGGCCGCTGGTGGGGGGCAATCCCGATATCGTGCATTTGCCGGTTCCGCCGGTGCTGATGCCGCGCAGTCTTTCAAACTCCGGCAGTTGGGGCGGTTACTGTCCGCAGATTCAACTGGGCACCGAGGAAGTCCAGCATCTGTTCTATTACTCGTACTTCGGTTTTCACCATACCAAGTCATACGTAGCCTATCGTCAGGTCAATGTTCCGGCCGGTTCATTCACCGCTTTTCAGTTCAACGTCAACCTGTACCAGTTCTATGACGACACCGATCCGGTGGCCACGGTGCTCGAATCGTATGTGCCGGAAATCGGCCTGATCCAGCTGACGGTTTCCGGCGGTTCTTTCAAACGGATTCTCAGTCTTGTAAGTTATCAGTGATTTCCCCGGCGGTAAAACAGGTACCGCTCTTTCCCCCCGAGTCGGATCTTTCGTAAAGCAAACCAACCCTGCAACGGTCCGTCAAGACGCATGACAAACCCGCCGTGCGGACGATTCATCTCGATCACCCGCCCGGAGTGTTGGGAAATCTGTCTGATTAGTTTGTCATCTGTCGCCGGGAGTTCATCAGCGACAAACTTCACACCTTTCAGGAGTCGGGTCAGATTTCCCTGGCGAATCTGAAAACGATGCTGCTCCCCGTTGGAGAACAGCACGAACTGTATGTTGTCACGGCCGATCTCACCCGACGGGTTGCAGATGATCCGGTACTCCCCTTGCTTTTGGTTCTTTTCCGACAACCGGTAGCGGTACCCGGCTGACACCGGCGGGAGTTCATCGGCTTTCCATATTCTCACGCCCCGGCGGGTCATTAAACCGGGCGCGACCTGATCGACCTGATCCGCCCGGACCAGACGGCTTTTGAGAACTCGCACACAGTCGCGCCGCCCGCCGCCGGTAATCGACATCGGGTCCGTATTGTCCGATGGGATCAGCTTCAGCTCCAGCCGTGAGATCGGCGAACGGCGGTTATCCAGCAGCTTGTTGAGTTCCGACAGACTCAGCCGTTCCCGGCCCCGATAAGGGACCAGCAGGCCGTACAGATCTGTTTCGTGTATGATTTCTGACAGGCTGTTCCAGTCGAAACGATTAGTTACCTGTGGATCGAGAGGTTCGCCGTTCAGACGACGCAATGACGGTTTCCCGTTTTCAAAACGAATTTGCACCAGCAGTCCGTCATAAAACGGTGTCACCAGGTATTGTGAGTTTGGGTCCAGGGATTTCAGGTCACGTAACTCGACAATGTCTTCGGATCCGGCACGGTTCTCCTCATGCCGATTGTGTTTTGACGAAAGATCTTTGGACACCGCGGTGTCGTTGACTGCTCCGCGATAAACCAGTGAAGTCTCCAGGACCCGTTCGATCCTGCGGTAGTTGAAATGACACTTTACCGTCTTCCCGTTGATTTCATACTCGGCCAGAGGTTCATGCTCGCACGTTCTGATATCTTTAGAGCAGATACTGCATTCCGGGAACAGGAAGGTGAAACCGATCGAGCATTCTTTGTAAATGCCGCCGTCGATATTCTCAAGAAGATCATCCGCTCCGCGCGCGCTTTTGAGCCAGTAAAAGTAGCTCTTGATCCACCGGCGGCCCTCCCGGTCGACCGTCCGGGCATGGAAGTTCCGCGCGATCGGCAGTTTGTCTTTGCGGTGTCCGATCATCACCGGCGAATCCACCAGCAGCGCGACCAGACGGCTGTGTTCTTCTGAGGGAAACCGACCGCCGAAACTGTTTACCTCGTCGGAGACGACATACATCGCCCGCACATAGACATCGTCGGCCTCGACCGGCGTCGGTGGGTTTATGTTGTTGTTGATCAGATCGATAAGTTCGGAACTCACTCGTTCGACCGGTTCGGCCAGCCGGGCGGTGACACGGCCTAAACTTGCGCTCATGCTGCCTCCATAATGTTTACTCAACAGGCGGCGGCGACTTTTTAAGGCAAACCTCACGCGCTAATGCGCAAATTGTTGCGAGAAGTTATTATCCCGATTGCCCTGTTCAGACTTTGCACAATCCTCATAACTCGATATTGCAGAACATCATAAGGTCGCCGGTCCGGCCTTATGGAAGCCGGGCATTACCTTTGCTTTTTGAAGCGATAGTTGGAGACGCGGAAAAGAAACCTGAGGGATGCTGTTATGACCGTTTACAAGAACAAAGAGAATCACAGCCTGAAGTGGTTGGTTGCAATCGTAGTGTTTATAATCGGGATGACCTTTACCTGGTCCTCGGTGGAAGGAGCGGAACTGTCTTCATCTCTGAATATCCATAAGGCCCATTCCGAAGCGGACAGTTTTTGCAAAAGTCGTTTTCGTCCCAAATGGTTCCCCGGCTTTGTGAAGCCCCCGAAGACCATCCTTGCTTCCGTGACACCGAATAGCACCGATAAAAAGGAAGCTGCGGAATCGGTTTTGCCGGTTGATGGAACTCAGCCCAAAATTCAGAGCGTCCAAAAAGACGATTACATAAGACAAAGTTAAAACCCCTACGTTCCCAACCCTTCCGCCCTCAAACGCCCTCTGCGATCCTCCCCGCAAAGGGCGTTCTTTTTTGCGGACAAAAAGAAAAGCCACCAGGCCGAAACCGGGTGGCTTGATGAGTTAACCCTACTCACCTGTCATCATCGGAACTTTATCATTAATATTCTTTCACAGCGTTAACGATTTCGAGGATCGCTTTCTTTCCGTCGTTGAAGAACATCAGGGCGTTGTCCATAGCGAACAGGGGATTGGGAATACCGGCGAACCCGGGGCTGAGACTCCGTTTGATAACAACCACCGTCCTGGCTTTATCGACATCGATAATCGGCATTCCGGCGATCGGGGAATTCGGGTCGGTTCGGGCTACCGGGTTTACGACATCGTTGGCCCCGATCACAATTGCCACATCGACCTGAGCCATGGTCGGATTAATTTCGTCCATTTCACGCAGTTTGTCGTATTCCACGTTGGCTTCCGCCAGAAGGACGTTCATGTGTCCGGGCATCCGTCCGGCCACCGGGTGGATGGCATAATCGACCTGGATATCCCGTTGCTCCAGCAGATTGGCCAGATCACGCACGGCGTGCTGGGCCTGAGCGACAGCCATCCCGTAGCCGGGGATAATAACTACCCGCTGAGCGCCGTCGAGGAGCATGGCGATCTCTTCAGCCGATGTAGCCTTGACCTTTCCGGCGTAGACTTCATCGTCCGAGGGAGTGTCGCTGGTCGGTCCCATCACTCCGAACAGTACATTGGCCAGCGAGCGGTTCATCGCCTTGCACATGATCTGGGTCAGGATAATTCCCGAGGCTCCCACGAGCGATCCGGAAATGATCAGCACATTGTTATTGATTACAAAACCGGTAGCGGCGGCGGCCAGTCCTGAGTACGAGTTCAACAGTGCAATCACCACCGGCATATCGGCTCCGCCGATTGAAAGAGTCAGCAACACCCCCAGAACACCGGCCGCTCCTACCATCAGCCAGAACAGCATCTGGTTGGCCGGGTTCATCACGACCATCACGCCGAGGGCCAGTGATACAATCGTCATGGCGATTTTCAACGCATCCATGCCGGGGAAACGGTCTTTTTTGCTGAGCAGAATCAACCCGATCAACAGGCCGGACAGCATGATCCCGACAGAAATCGGCTTGCCGGCAGTTTCCATCACGCTGACACCGAGCCAGACACCACCGGCGGCGATAATCAGGGAGAAACCATATTTGATCACCCGTTGCCACAGGTAGAGCTTCCATTTTACGGCGAGGAACTCAGCCAGTTTTCCGAAAGCGACATAGCTTCCGAAGAATGTTACCGAACCGATAATACCGGTGGCTACGGTAGCCACTTTCATCTGCATATCGGGGGACGAGCCCGCCTGTTGCGTCACCGCCACCAGCGCCGAACCGGCCACGAGGATAGAGGCGGCGCCTCCGAACCCGTTGAATAACCCGACCATCTCCGGCATGGCGGTCATCTTTACTTTCATGGCCGCGACCGCCCCCAGGACCGATCCGATCGCAACGCCTAAGATGATATAATGCCAGTCGAACCGGTTGCTCAACAGGGTGGCCGCGATTGCGACAATCATACCGAGGGCGGCAATACGATTACCTCTTACTGCTGTTCTCGGATGGGCCAGCCCCTTCAGCCCGAATATGAACATCATGGCGGAGATGAGGTAAACTGCATTTACTAAACTTGGGTTAAGCACGATCAGTCCTTCTTTCTGAACATCTTGAGCATTCGATCAGTCACAAGAAAGCCGCCGACGACATTGATAGTTGCGAAAATCACGGCGACAAAAGCCAGCACCTGAGCCAGGTGACTTGAATCCATCTGCCCGGCCAGCACCAACGCGCCGATAATGGTGATACCGGAAATAGCATTGGAGCCGGACATCAACGGGGTGTGTAAAGTCGGGGGAACCTTGGTAATAATCTCGAAACCGACTACGATTGCCAGCACGAAGACAGTCAGAATCATCACGAATCCATCCATCAGCCCTCGCTCCTTTCTGTCGTTGAATCCAGACCGAATATTTCTCGAAGACGTTTATTGGCCACCCGGCCGTCACGGGTCATCAACGTATCCCGGGTAATTTCATCTTCCATATCAAGCGCGACCGTGCCGTCCTTGATCAGGTGTTTCATCAGAGCCAGCAGGTTGCGCGAGTACATCTGGCTGGCGTGATACGGCACCGAGGACGGAAGGTTGTTGGGGCCAATAATAGTCACGCCGTTTTCGATGACGGTGTCATCGAGTCTGGTCAACTCGCAGTTACCGCCCCGTTCGGCGGCCAGATCGACAATCACCGACCCGGGGCTCATTTGTTTTACCATGCCGGCAGTGATCAACACCGGAGCCTTTCGTCCGGGAACCGCCGCGGTGGTTATTACTACATCGTTTTCAGCCACGACCCGGGTGAGAAGCTCCCGCTGTTTGCGGTAGAACTCTTCGTCCATGGCCCTGGCGTAGCCGCCTTTGTCTTCTGAGTCCGAGGCTTCGATTTCGATTTCCACAAACGAAGCGCCCAGGCTCTCGACCTGTTCGCGGACCGCCGGACGAAGGTCGTAGGCAGATACTATGGCCCCCAACCTCTTGGCGGTGGCGATCGCCTGCAACCCGGCCACGCCGGCGCCGATGACGAAAACTTTGGCCGGTGAAATAGTCCCCGCCGCAGTCATAAGCATCGGAAAAATCTTCGGGAGCAACTCGGCTCCAAGCAGGACCGCTTTGTATCCGGCCACGGTGGCCATTGACGACAGCGCATCCATACTCTGAGCGCGGGTGATACGCGGGATTAGCTCCATGGCGAAAGCGTTCACCCCTTTTTCAGCCAAGGCGGTTACTTCGTTTTTAGCCGTCAGCGGCTCGAACAGGGCTACCAGGGTCTGTCCGTTGCGGAACAATTCCAGGTCCGGTCGGCCCTGTTCCGGGTTGGCCCCCAGGCCACGGACCTGCAGGATAATGTCGCTTTTGTCGAAAAGCGCTTTTCGGTCGGTGATGACCTCCGCTCCCCTGGCGGAGTAGTCGGTGTCGTTTATACCCGCCTGACGGCCGGCGCCCGATTCGACTACTACATTCATCCCCGCTTTGTCGAATTGCGGGACCATGTCGGCTACTACAGCCACACGGTTTTCACCGGGGAAGGTCTCTTTGGGGACACCCACTACCAGCGGTTTGGTTTCTTCAGTCATGAATCTGCGGCCTTTCCAGGATCTGAGCCTTGCGTTTCAATCAGTTACTGTACTGCATAACCGGATATTATGGTCAGGAGTTCCCTCGAATATACGGACTTTTTTAATCCCTGTTGGCGCTAAATCGAACGAGTCCGGCTTGTTGACGGTCCGGCCGGCTGAAAACATATTGCCGGGCAACCCACAGGTGTTGAGGGAGTAACATGTTTTCAGAGATATGCTACCGGCAATTAAAGTTAATATGGGCCCGGAAGAGACCGATATAACGCAATAGCAAAAGGAGGTTGTGTGCTCGCTAAAGAAGCCGCCAAAGCAGCGGCGGAAGCTTACATACCGGTTTCGGTCAAATCTCTTCGCCTTGATACTGTGCTTGGTTTCGATCTGCATATAAAAATCAACGGCGAATTTGTCCTCTATCGGGCCAGCGATACTCCCTTTACGCAGAAATCCCTGGATTCGCTCAAAGAGCATCACGTTGACAATATCTATGTATCGTCGGCTGACAGTGAAGGTTATCAGAAGTATATCGAGTCGCACCTTGAAGAGATCCTCGAAGACGAAACAGTAGAGGAAAAGGTTAAGGCTAAAATAGTTTACGATACAGCCGCTCTTCTGGTCAAAGATGTTATGGCCAGGCCGGGTTCGGTTGAGACGGTCAAACGCAGTATGAAGCTGGTAGAGGCTACGGTTTTTCACAATCTGAACAACAGCAGCGCTTTTTACAACATGTTGAAAGTGATGCAATTCAATTATTCCACCTACACTCACAGCATCAACGTCTGTACGTTCTCTTTGGCACTGGCTCAGTTTTCCGGAATATCCGATACCGATGAGCTGAATCGCCTCGGTCTGGGAGCCTTGTTGCATGATGTCGGCAAGACACGAATAAGCGAGTCGATTCTGAATAAAGCCGGACCGCTTACGGCGGATGAGTGGAAACAGATCGAGAAACATCCGCAGTACGGCTTTGAAATTATTCTTGAAACCAATATCATCCCCCACGATTCGCACTACCCGATTTTGCAGCATCATGAGCGTGAGAATGGTTCCGGCTATCCGCATGGTCGCAAATCCGGTGAGATACATCTTTTCTCCAAGATTGTGGCAATCGCCGATGTCTTTGACGCCATGACTACCCAACGGGTCTACCGTAATGCGGTTGATACGTTCCCGGCTATGCAGCAGATATATAATGATCACACCAAATTCGATGCTGATCTGGTAAAAAACTTTACTCGCATGATGGGCCCCCGGGAGCAGGACGATGAAACATGACGAAACAGATCATGCGTCGACAGATTTGTTATTGTAATAAATAACTGAAAAGCCGGTGTAGCATCACCGGCTCTTTTTCATTCAAATTCAAATGTTAACAACCCGCTACGGCAGGTCGAGCCAGAAATCTGCAGAGAAGGCGCGTTCGGAACTGCCCGGATCAAAATCGGTATGGTCGTCAAGCACCCCCACTTTAGCTTTCACCCGATCGGGGACCGACAAATCAAGATCATCATCCTGCCCGGCCAGGGTTCGTGACATTACCAGTGTATATTGATTGGTGGCTTCGTCGTAGTGGTGCGCCGTTGTAATCTCCCAACGGCTTTCGGTGTTGGTGCTCCAGTCGACGTCGTCGTTGATATACCATCCCGGTACTGTCTGCCCTACCGTCCAGTTATTTCTGTTAGGATAAACCGTGTTAAAGCTGACTCTTTCCGATTTCAGCATGATGTCTCCGATGAACTCCCATTCACTGCTTGGAAACCAGAGGGGTCTTAAGGGATCGTTGGTAGAATTTTCAGAGGCGACCCGGTTGGGACCGTTATCCCAGGTGATATCACTATTAAGTATTGTGCCGTCTTCCGCTCTGTTCTGGTAACCGGTGGTGAGCAATCGCCAGTTCCAGAGATCCCATCCACAGTCCGCGTCACCTTCGAACATTATTACAACCTGGTCTTCGCCCAGATCGGTCCTGTGGGTGAAGTTGAAGTTGTCAATATCAAAAAGCACCCACTGTTCTCTCTTCATGCTCATATCAGAGTCTGTCCACTGGAAACGCAGATAAAGACGGCCGTCTTTTTTGATCGCCTGCACATCGACCGACGAAGGTGCGGCCAGTGATTTATCCGGACCGAACGGTGACTTCACCGGAGGCGCAGGCAAGGGTGCAGCCGTCGACAGGGTGATACTCGTCGCGGCCACGTTATCCCAGACCGGGTCGTCATAGACCAGCGGTATCGCCGGGGCGGTCATCGTGTCGGCGGTAACCGTGACCGTATTGTCGTTATTACCGCCGCTGTCATCATCACCTCCGCAACCCATCCAAAACAAGGCACTTAATGCTATAACCGTCACCAGGAACTTTTTCATAACTTTTCCTCCTGAAGGATTATCCGTCTTATATTACACAAAATAAAGCCGACCGGGCGATCTGGAAAGCGAATTCTTCAGCTTGTGCGTTTGACTAAAATCATGGTCAGGTCATCATACACATGATCCGGCGCGGCGAACTTCGCCACCGCCCGATAGACCGCGTCAAGAATATCAGGGGCCGGTTTTTCACGGTTCTCGCGGAGGATATCGGTCAACCGGTCAAGCCCCAGTTCCTTTTCGTCCGAATCAAACACTTCGCTGATGCCGTCGGTGTAGAAGAAAATCAGGTCATCCTTGTTTATGTAAACCGGCCGTTCTTCGTACTCGGCTCCGGGTGTAACGCCCAGCAGGGGCCCCCCTTCGCGCAGGTATTCGACTTCACGGTTCGCCCGCAGGAGAATCGGCAGGGTGTGACCGCAATTGGAGAATGTGAATACGTGATTTTTGGAATCAAGCACCCCGTAGACGGCTGTCACGAAATTGCCCGGTTTCACCGATTCGCACAGGAGGTTGTTCACTTTCCGGCAAATCGTACGGATGGAATAGTTGTTTCTTATTTCGGCTATCAACGAGGCCCGGAACGAAGCCATGATCAGCGAAGCCGGTATTCCCTTGCCGGACACATCGCCGATGGCAATCCCGGTCTGCGATTCGACAATGTTGATAAAGTCGTAATAATCTCCGCCCACTTCGAACGAGGGGATATTGGTACCGCACATTTCGTAGCCGGGTAACGACGGGTTCCTGCGCGGCAGAAAGGTGCGCTGAATTTCGCGCGCGATATGAAGCTGTTCCTCGAGTTTGTTGGCGGAGATCATGCGTTCGTGCATACGGGCCCGTTCCACCGAAACCGCCGCCTGCGAGGCAAACGCCGACACCAGGGCCGCCTGTTCCTTGTCGAAGGCCGCCGGTTTATTCGATTCAAGGTTGATCGCGCCGATCGGCCGGTTCTCAAGAATGATCGGGACCACCAGTTCGCTTTTGGTTTCATCACGGGCATTGACATAACGATCGTCAACGGATACATCCGGAACGATCACTGTTTCCCCCGACTTGGCCACCGTCCCGACCAGTCCCTGCCCGACCTTGATGTGCATTTTCTTTTCACTGGTTTCGCTGTACCCGTGCGTATCCAGCGACTCGATGTCGCCGGACTTGCTGTCGATCAGGAATACCCCGCCGGCGTCGAACTCTACGGCTTTGCCCAGGGACTCGATTATCAGACGAAGCACCTCATCAAGTTGCAGGGAACTGGAAAGCTGCTGAACGATTTGCAGCAACAGATCTTTTTGCAACGCTTCACGTCGGACCATCCGGTACAGGTGAGCGTTGTCGATAGCCACGGCTATCTGGTTGGCCAGCCCGATCAGTACATCCATGTCGGCTGAGTCGAACTTCCCCTCTATTTTGTTAATTGCTTCGATCACTCCGATCATCTGGCCTTTGCCTATCAACGGCAGGGAGATCATCGAGTTTATTTTGATCCCGCCCAGCGCCCCGATCTCGTGGTCCACTCTCGGGTCGGAGCCGGCGTCTTCAATGATAACAGGCTCGCGGTACTTGGTTACCCAGCCGACCACGCCTGAGCCTACCTCGAGATAGAACTGTTTCATTTCGAAATCCGACGAATTCATGAACCGGACTTTCATGTCGGTCCGTTCGTGATCAACACGGAACACCAGGGCCGCTTCCGAGCCGGCCGCGGTAATAATCAACCGCAGGACCCGTTCGATCAGTTCCTCGTATTCCAGAGTGGAGTTAAAAATCCGGCTGGCTTCAAGCAGCAGTTTTTCGGCGCGGGTATGGTCACCTGAGAAGTTCATCCTGAGAAAGTACGGCTTTGGTCATCATTGTCAATCGGAATAATGATGAGCTGGACTTTTCAAAAAGCCCTCACCCTGAAGGGTGAGTCACCAAACCGGTATGACCGGTATGATATGTTGTGAGGATGGTCGCGCTGAGTGTCATTCCGGGTCCCTGACCCGGAATCCAGGCTGTTAAGTCAAAGCACCTCACTTCCGCCTTCGCGGAACCATCTCTCCCAAGAGGGGATATTGAATGACGCTTTCTTTAGTTGAAAGCATCCACAATTTATTGAAAAAGTTGTTAAATGATGAGCTTGTGGTTTCCCTTGTTTGCCCGGCGTCGTTTCGCTAAATTGGCCGCATGACAACCAGCCTGCACAGCGTTCTTATCACCGGCGCCAACGGATTTGTCGGCACCCGACTCTGCCACATGTTGATCCAGGAAGGTTTTCATGTGATTGCCGGAGTGCGCAAAAGCTCGGACCTGAGTTCGCTGGAACAGATGAATCTCGAATATCGGTAC
>JAJRTA010000166.1 GCA_024278515.1 Candidatus Zixiibacteriota bacterium | reverse complement strand
TACACCGGCCTGCCTCAGCCCCTCGGCCACCCGGTACGGAGAATACTCACCAAGCCTGCCGAAAAACTTCTT
Source organism: Candidatus Zixiibacteriota bacterium (assembly GCA_024278515.1). Lineage (GTDB taxonomy): Bacteria > Zixibacteria > MSB-5A5 > GN15 > FEB-12 > JAJRTA01. The sequence continues at coordinate 34,647 of JAJRTA010000166.1, read as the reverse complement.
CCCTTCGACTTTCAATCCTGCGGCGCGAATCTGTTCCTCATAAAAAGGTTCGAGTTCTTCAACGACGATAACCCGTTCGTGACTATTTACAAATTGCTCGATCAGTTTCATGGGCAGCGGAAAGCTCATCCCCAGCTTGAGGAAATCGACATCGGGAGCCGCTTCCTTCGCATATTGATAAGCGATACCGCCGGTGATGATACCGATATCAGAGCCGTTGTTCTCGACATAATTGAACGGCGAGTTTTCGGTAAACTCCGCCAGCTTCTTCAGCCTGTCGGTTACGACCTTATGACGGTTGCGGGCATAAGCGGGGATCATTACATACTTAGACGGATCTTTCTCAAACTTTTTCTGCTCGCGGCTGATACGCTCCCCGGTTTCGACAACCGTCCTCGCGTGGGAGATACGCGTCGTGAGACGAAGCAACACCGGCGTGTCGAACTGCTCTGAGATTTCATACCCGGCCAGCAGCATGGCGCGGGCTTCGGATGAATCCGACGGCTCCAGCATCGGCACCTGCGCGAATCTTGCGTAGTAACGGTTGTCCTGCTCATTCTGTGATGAGTGCATCTCGGGATCATCGGCGCAGGCGATCACAAAACCGCCGCCGCAACCGGTGTACGAATGGGTCATAAAAGGATCAGCCGCGACGTTAAGGCCGACATGCTTCATCGCTACCAGCACCCGCGCTCCGCCCAACGATGCCCCGATTGCGACCTCGTAGGCCACTTTTTCATTTGGCGACCATTGCGCGTACACTTCGGGGTAACGGGCGGATATCGTTTCGAGGATTTCCGTCGACGGGGTTCCGGGGTAGGCCGAGGCCAGACGGACATCAGCTTCCCAGGCGGCGCGGGCGACTGCCTCATTTCCTGACAGGAGTTCTTTCATATCAATCTCACATCTTTTTCTTACTGTCATCTCCGCAAGTCATACTTACGCAAGTGAACTTTTTCACGAAGTAGATGATAATACTTTATCCTGATCATGGCAAGTATTGGTTTTTTTCTGAAAAAGTTCTTTACAAACCGATCCCCTTTTTCGTCATCTTCAGTAAGTTAGTTGAAAGATTCATGGGAAGAACCAATTAGGAGGTTTATGTTTTGCTCAGGATGGCTTTAAGAAAAGGTCTGTGGTTTGTTGTTTGCCTGGCACTTCTGGCCGGATGCAGCTCAGACAGAACTACTATTTCAGGCCCTGAATTAACGGAATCATTACTCGAGGGACAATGGGCGGGAGTGTACAAATTCGAGTGTGAGGTGTCCGCCGACTCGACCGAAAGTATTGAAGCGACAATAGAAGCGGCCTTTTCAGGTGGCGAATACTCGTACACCAGCGATTACAGCGGTCCCTGCGGAATCTTCGGGGGTGGAGTCTACTCCATCGACGGCCGGCGATTGAAAATCGAGGATCAGACGATTCGAATGGCGTTATGCGACGGACCTTTCATTATTCACGGAAACTTTACGTATGTAGTCAGGCCGACCAGCGACGGCGGGGAAAGATTACACCTGTTTTTATCGCGCGAGAATTATAAGATCACTGTTGATTTGACAAAGATCCCCCGGCCGATATTGTATTAGTACAGAGTGTTGTTTACCCGGCAAGCTCACTGACACAGCGTAGATCGCATTATTGTTCTCAGCGAACTTCCACCTCGCACGAAAAATCTGCGGTGAGTCGAAGAATAGATGCCGGATCAGGTCCGGCATGACATTCCTCGGTGGAGTTGTTATAGTCAGCGTATGTCACGTGCGCCGATGCGCAGTGGACGGAAAAGCCACCGCACACGAAAATCGTTGTGAAAAAATTGTAACTAAAAAAACAAGCGACGTTTTGTTATGTCAACGCGCCTGCAAAATAGAGGACGAGCAACACCATCAGCATAACGCCAAATCCGACCGCGGCGTATATCCAGACCGGCGTGTCTTTCTTCTGAACTGTTACGTTTTCGGTCCTGGCAACTTCGCGCCGGGCTTTTTCGCGTTTCTTCTTCTGGAACTCTTTCCAGTCCAGCACGAACTCTTCGGCTGTTTTGTAGCGATGCACGACGCGGATGGCCAGCAGGCGCCCCAGCATTTCGCAGATATCATTGGGCAGTTCACCGCGCATGTCATCGAGACGCAGGTTACTGCCGGAATCGTAGCTGGGGTTGCGACCGGTCAGCATCTGGTGCAGGATCACCCCCATGCCGTAGATGTCACCCTGACGGGAGGCCTTGCGTTCCGGCGGCGAGTACCAGTTTTTCCTGTTGGGGCCATCGTAATGAATCGGCAAACCGAAATCCGTCAGCTTGACACATTCTTTGGAATCAAACAGAACGTTGGACGGTCTGAGGTTGCCGTGAACGATGTTGTTCTTGTGGATAAAGTCCAGTCCGGCCGCCACCTGCATGATGACTTCGAACGCCTTGTTCCAGTCCCACCGCCTTACCAGCCGGTCGGCCAGCGAACCGCCGGGCGCGTATTCTGAAATCACCACTGTTGATTTCCTGTCACCGCCGGCGCCGAAGATATTGATGATGTTTTTGTGCTTGAGCGATTTCAGCAGATTGGCCTCTTTGCGTCCGGCCTCGCCCTTATTGTGTTTTTTGATAACGTAAAGCCGTTTGTTCAGCTTGTTTTCGACAAGTATCGTGGAACCGTATTTGGTCTCTTTAATCGTATCGAGATAACGACACTTACCGAGGAACGAATCGGAATCCTCCATGCTGAGGTTGTCAGCAGCCACGCTCGACTCGCCGCCACCGATTACCTCCAGAATAGCATCCTTTAGCTGTACCGCCGACTGGTAGCGATCTTTCGGCTCCTGTGAAAGACACTTGAGAATAATATCATCGAAACGGGCATCAAGATTACGGTTGATCTCACTCGGCATCTTGAACCGACCCATCGGCTTCCTGCCGGTCAGCACCTCGTACAGCATCACACCGACAGCATAAATGTCGGTGGTGTGATCGACATTGGTGGAGCTGACCTTCTGTTCCGGCGACATGTAGGCAAAAGTTCCCATAACCACATCGGTCGATGTCGCTTCACTTTCGGGCGTGCCGACGATCTGGGCAATTCCGAAATCAGCCACCAGAGCGTTACCCTGACGGTCGATCAGGACATTGGCCGGTTTGATGTCACGGTGGATCACTCCGTTCTTGTGAGCATAATCGAGCGCCTTGCATACGCAAACGAGTACGTCGAGCTTGGTGCGCAAACCGACCTTATCGGAGTTGATCACTTCCTTCAGGTTGGTGCCGTCGACATACTCCATCACGAAGTAATACCGCCCCCCGGCCGTACCCCGGTCGATGATATGCACTATATTCGGGTGGTTCAGCTTCCCGACCACGATCGCTTCCCGCTCGAAGCGCCGGACTATCTCGGGATCCGAAGTCAGATCGGGAAAAAGTATTTTGATCGCGACATCACGGTCCAGCGATTCCTGGCGGGCGCGAAAAATCTCGGCGATCCCCCCCTGCCCGATCTTTCCGGTGACAAGGTAGTTGCCGATTCTGATCTGCTTCTTTTCCGGTGTCGCGGTGGTCACGAATTCCTTCCCATAAAAAACCAGGAACCGTCCTTCTTGGGCGGTCCCTGTTATAATCGGCAGAAACGGTCCGATTCATTATTTGATCAGAATCATTTTCCTGGTCAGGCTTTTTCCCTGAGAACTCAGGCGGTAGAAATAGATACCGCTGGGCGAAGAACCGGCATCGAATTCAACCTGATGAAAACCGGCCGACATCGTTTTGTCAAGCAAAGTGGCGGTCTTCTGTCCAAGCACGTTATACACTTCAAGCATTACATGACCTGACATCGGCAACGTAAAGTCGATTACCGTGGTAGGATTGAACGGGTTGGGGAAGTTCTGGGCCATTTCAAATACCGTCGGCAGACTCTGCTCGCCGGACAGATCGTCCACGGCAGTCGGCATCCGTACCATAATCTTTCCGGGTGTAAACGAGGACGGCAGTTTCAGCTCGTTACCGGCGGCATCGGCAAAACCGATTCCGGACCAGATATCGGTGCTTGCGCCATGATAGACCGAATCGATCATGATTGTCCCAATGGGAGCAAGCGAGGAAACGGTAAAATACAGTGTACCTAATATGCCCTCACTGGCTGAAGTAGTAGCGACCGGGAAGATATTGTAATTCGGGTAATAGTGAAGTGTGGTCAGGTCGTTGACATTATCGATCTGACTGGTACCGTTGGTCCCGGCAGGTTTAATAGACCCGGCAAATGAAACCGAATCCAGAAACAGGTGCGGGCTGGTAAACTTCAGCGGAAGTTGCATAGCGCCGATAGCCAGATCATTGCCGGTCAGTCGTACGGTAACGGCAAAGCTGCTACCCGGTTCGACCTCGACCGAATCAACCACAACAGAACCGGCAAAAGTGCCAAACTGAGCGTTACCCAGCACCGGCAGGGCGAAAAACATAATTGTCATAAGCATTAACAGAGGTCGTTTCATCGGCTATCCTTTCACTATATTTTTTGTATTCAAATCAAACCGCGGCGGATTTTATTCGTGACCTGTCCGCCACCGCAACTGATCAGTGCAATTGCTGTGCCTCTATTCAAGAAACCATTAAAACTATAGAAAGCTGTTCACAATCTGACCACCGCCAACCCTAAGCGACTGCTCAACAATGCCTTGCGGCGACCACTCAAAGTGAACGACGAACCCCCCGAATGTCCTGATCGAGCGATCAAACATGAAAACTATGCGCAGGCGTCTGCCTTTCCGCAACAGGATGCAGATCATACAAAAGAGGCGGGAGTCGGTCTGACTCCCGCCGGAATGATAGATTCAGGGATATTTTAGTCCCAGTCGGTCTTGATATTCAGAAACATGGTCTGGTTGTCACGCCAGACAAACATAATGACTTCACCCGGCTGGTTCTGTTCGATCGCCTCGAAAGCTGTCCTGATATCATCAACGGTTTCTATGTCGGATTCGGCGATACGTTGAATTATATCACCATATTTCAAACCGCCGATTGAAGCCAGACCGCCTTCGGTAATTTCAGAAACAAACACGCCCTTAAACGAATCCTGATCCTGATTCAAAAAGAAGTAATCATTGAAGACCAGATTACGCACCGTAAACTCGAACATTTTATTCTCATATTCTGCAGCATCCTTTGCCCTGAGAGGCGCCTTATCCAGGGTAGCCAGCACTGTCAATGTATCAACAGCGCCATCATAAAGCCTGAGAATGCGCATCTCAACCGAAGCCTCCGGACCCATTTCAGAAATCGAACGCTGGAATATCGAGATATTCTCTTCACGGTTCACCTCAACCGGGATGCCGTTTACCTCAATGATAATATCGCCGACTTCCAGACCGGCTTTTTCAGCCGGGGAACCTTTTACCGTTTCGTTGACAATAATCCCGCCTTTGCCGTCAAGTTCCCAGTATTCGGCCAGTTCTTCAGTCAGGGCCTGAAGCCTTATGCCGAGCCAGCCCCTTTCGCCACCCTTCGCGCTGGGGGGATCAGCAATAACTCTTTCCAGACGGGAGCTTGATATGACTCCGAGAAGGGGCATTCCGAATTGATCGATATCTTCATACACTGACATGTCAGCCTGAGTTGGATCTATCAGCTTACCCAGCACCCCCACCGGGTTGAGGTCTTCATCGTACAGAACCGAGGTGGTTTGCATGGAATTAAAGCCCACCGTCAGAGGAAACAGTTCCGGCGTCACTACCACTGAGGAGACCATACCGATATCAGCAGTAAGGGGCGGGGAAATGAATTCAGGAAGCAGCATATAAAGCGTTAACCAGTCACCTACCTTGAGATCCTGATCGACTTTGAACTTAATCGGTTCAAAGCGTTTTTTATTATCGTTACCGACAATCTTCACAAAACCGATTCTGGTGAAATCATCGACACCGAGGAACTCCGCTTCGTATGTGTCTCCGTCGAGAGTTCTGACCTCACTGCGAACCGGTGTGACCGTGACACTGAATCCGGTCATGACAGAACTCTTTCCGGAGATATCATTACCGTTAAACATCACAAGTCCGTCCCGAGTAACTATTGTACCAAGGTACTTTTGCTTCTGCTCGGAGCTGTGAAAACCGAACGAAAGATCCAGATCCATTTCCACTATTACGGTGTAGGGGCGGATTTTTTCAGCCAGCCGCTCATAATCGAATTCCTGCGCCCGGACAGTGTCACCGCCAAAAGCAGCCATTATGGAAAAGACAACGAGAGTAAACGCTGTCACTCGCGACAGCCAATTCAGACATCTATTCATCGGTTTCTTCTCCTGATTCTTCTTCTGCCTTGACGATTACGAACCTGAGCGCGCCGCCTCTTTTTACAACCAGCAGGACCCTGTTTGACTGATCAAGGCTGAGTTGATCGTACAGCCGCACAAAATCTGTCAATCCATTTACCCTTGTTTCGTTGATTTTGACAATTACATCATTTCGCCTGAGGCCGCCCTTGCTGGCCGGTCCGATTCGCTTGACCCCCACTACCAGAACCCCGGTTGTATCTTCAAGGCGTTCTTCTATCTGCATCTGGCGAGTAATGGCTTTGGCTGTAAAGCCCCATTTCTTACATTCAAAATCCTCGCCCTGCAAATCTCCAAGTTGTTTGGTCTGAACAGTAAAGCGGTACTGTTCGTTACCGCGCTGGACTTTGAATTCCATTTCGGCGCCCGGTTTCTGATTGGCTATCATGGCATAGAAACTCGGCAACTCCTCGATAAATCTTGCCGACACCGGTTTGCCGTTGACCTCCAGAATCACATCCCCGGCTTTCATAAACGCCAGATCCGCCGGTGACCCGGGATCTATGGATGAAATAAGCACACCCGAATTTCGATCAGTCCCGAAAAAATCTTCCATCTCCTGCATCGCCTGGCAATGCAGACCTATCCAGCTGCGAGTGACTTTTCCATCGGCTATTATCGCCGCAGTAACTTCTTTGACAATATTCACCGGGATGGCAAAGCCGAGGTTGTTGGCAAACATGGTGGCGCGTGAGTTGATTCCTATCACACGTCCGGTCATATCGACCAGGGGTCCGCCGGAGTTACCCGGATTGATGGCGGCATCGGTCTGAATCCAGAGGTTATACCGTCCCGTCCGTTCGCCGGTAGGCAGTCTGACATCACTGGAAAAATACCGGTCCCTGGTCGATATAACTCCGGCCGATACCGAACGGGAAAGCGAAAGCGGCGATCCCATCGCGAGAACATACTGACCTACTTCTATCAAATCGGAATTGCCGAATTCCGCTACTTTTATCTGCCCGTGGTATTCCTCGAGATTGAGCTTGATCACCGCGATATCGGTAGGCGGATCGCCGCCGATGAATTCCGCCGATACCACTTCCTTGTCTTCGAGTGTGCACAGAATACGTTCGGCTTTACCGGCTACGTGGTAGTTGGTGACGACATAACCGTCCGGATGAAAAATCACTCCCGAACCAACCACGGCCTGCTTTTCAAGTTCACCGGTCTGGTAGTTTTTTATTACCGGCTGAATATGTACTACGGCCGGCATCACTCTGTCACGCGCCCGGTAGATTTCCTTCTGGGCGGCGCCGGCGGCCAAAGCCGATGCGCCCAGCAACACACCCAGAATAATTATCGCTGTTGTTTTTCGGGTCATTTCCTTTTCCATTTCAATCATGCCATATACAACCGCATGGTTTGAATCCTCGTTCCCTTCTCCAGTACCAATAGGGAGCAGTATACAGGTTTATTATACTCATCGGCAAGCGGTTTGTCCGTCTTCTCGCTCAATAACCGACTCTTTTTATCCCAAAAAAACAGCCACGCGAATCATGGATCGCGCGGCTTTTGTTCAGGCAATGTTTTTTTACTATCGAAAATAGATGTCAATCGACCCCAGGCTGACCTCAAGCTCCAGACTGATCCTGATTTCGGCGTCCTCGTAACCGGGCGATTCATAAATACCGTCATCGATCTCATCAAGATCATCATTGTGAAAATCAACAGAGGAGAACCACTCGCTGCCGCCGGTCTCGATACGTATCGGGATATCATCAGGGAAAGTTAATTCAGCAGAACCCAGACCTATTTCGATTTTAATCTTAGCCTCATCCTGATACTCCCCCCTGAAATCAAGTTCGAATGATCCCGCGCCGCCATCGAAATCGAACCGTTCAAAGTTGGCATTACCGAGTTTCCACATCTGAACGGAAGCGGCTCCGGCTTCCAACTTGAACTCGGACATCTGCCGGGGATTAGGGCTGGAGAACTCGATATCACCACTGGCTGCGCCAATTTCAAGATAGAGTTCGGTCAAAGGGAGCCCTCCCAGGTCAATATTGACATCACAGGCGGCCATTTCCATGTCAAGCGACATGGGGTAACGATCAGACAGAATTATATCCCAGCGATTATTCTCGGAGTCGACATTTCGTTTTCGATTCAATTCCGACTCCAGCGACAGACGACCGGTTGACCCGCGCACCGAGTATTCGATATCACAACCGACCCGCCGCGGATCATAATCAACCTCGATTTGCGCTACCTCGTTGATATCATCAGGGCTGATAGTAAACTCGCCGGCGGCAAAATCCATGGTCGCTTCGATTCTCCGGGCTCCCTCGGCATCAATAGATTCAGAAATATGTTCCTTCCTCCCGGCCTGCACCGTCGCTGAAGCAACAGCAAGCAGAATAATCGTCAAGACAGCACATCGTCGAACCATTACCGGTCCTCCTGTATTTTATTTAACCTTCCCCTCTCATTACGAAGGAGAAACGGTCAGGTTTCATCATTACCCGGAGGCGAGGGTGAACCGGGGGGTACCCTTACTTCTTCCGACGAAATGGGGGGAGGTGCGGGAGGCGGGAGGTCGGTTTTACAAGTTTCCTGAGCGGTCGACGGCACATGATCCTGGAAACCATAGCGGGTGAGCAAAGCGGCTCCCACTCCGGCGCAAACCGGAAAAGCGGTGACAATTATCGCCACAACGAGAAAGAATATACCAAAACCTTCCGCTACCCCTCCGCCGGTTCCCAAAAGAGTCGCCGCTACAAACCACGGGCTCATAACGAGAAGAACTCCAACCAATGTCTGAAACAATCGTCCCCGTCCAATACCCGGAACTCTCCGGGAAAACGCCCGTCCGACTGAGTCGGCAAAACAGATTGTTCCCATTATCGAAGCACCGATATAAGCCAGCGGCACCAACGGCAATAACGGAATCCCGACAATTGTAATCGACACCAAAGCCATCACCGGCCCTATCATCAGCCACATCAGGAGACCGAGGAAGAAAGTCCTGGCTTTGTGCTGTTCTATGCAGGAGCAGAAGCGGTCGGTTTGGCGGCGACAGGCGCCGGTCATAAATAAAGCAAGGAGAATAAGCAGAACAGTGAATGAAACCGTTACTATCAGTCCCACTATTGAGAAAGATGTCTGATCGAGGTCAAAATCGAGAGGTGACTCTATTTCCGTTATTTTGCCGCCGACATACCCGCCTTCACGTACGATAACGGTCGGCGCTTCCACATCACCGTCAACCCAGCCGGTCTCGGTGATCAGGACCCGTTTCCTCAGCGACTGGACATCCCCTTTGACCCAGCCTCTGATAGTTACCCGGCCGAGCACTTTGATATCTCCGTCGACAAATTCGTCCTCGCGTACGGTGACGGTTCGTGTCTGAAAGGGTTTTACCCATTTTTCGACGGTGCAGCGTTGTTCCACCGGCTCACGGCCCTGATCGCCCATTCCGAAGCCGTCGGCAGGGGTTCCCCGGTCTTTCGGTTCCGGGATGCCGGCGACAAAGTAGCCACGCTCAAAGTCGTACCACCACTCGTACCCCGATGTATCTACCGCAAGCACACCGTTGTCATCAAGGAGGATCCGGGAAAAAATCGTATCTTCGGGAGCGTGCTCTTCGTCTTCGCTCTGGGCGCTGATCGGCACTGAGAGCAGCAATAATATTATTGCCGCGAACGTAATAATAAAGTTACTGGAGTCGGCACTCCTCATCGCGACCTCAAAATCCTATTTGCCGGTCGCTCCGGCTTAGAAGGCAGCCAGAGTGACATTGCCCGAGTTTGACTTCAGCTCAATCCTTGTCCCGCCGCGCCCGAACTTCCCGGTCAATCGATTTGTGGTCATGGCTTCGACCGCGATCGGAAACTCGGTGGATATGATTCCCGACTTCGTCTCGACCTGAAGCTCCCCGGCAGCTCTCTCCGGGACAGAAAAACGGATCGCTCCGGTGTAGGTGCGTACGAAATAATTACGGGGGCTGTTCAATTCGGTTTTTATGGACACATCGCCATCTTTGTTTTCCAGATCGATGGCTCCCTGTATCTGACCAATGGTAACACTGCTGGAAAGGGATTTTAGACGGATATCACCCTCGATCCATTTAAGCTCGACCTCGCCCTCATCCTGAGACAAAACCACCGGCCCGATAAGAAACTCTCCCCGGGTGAAACCGGACGAGCTCTGCACATCCACATCCCCTTCAATCGAAGTCAGGTAAATGTCCCCCGATGCCTGCCGCACCCGGACCGATCCGAATACCGATTCGATACTTATTTTTCCGTAGCCGTTCTCGACGGTAACATCTCCGTCGACCGATGAAAGTTCGATCGTGGCGGCGCTGGCGTGAATCGAAACGGAAGCGAAAGCAGGAGCGGTGATTCGGTAATCCACTTTCCCATAATGGGAGAAACCCGTATTATCTTTATTTTCAGGGAAAGCCCGATCACTCTCGTTCAGCGGGAGATAGTTTGTCGCTATAACCACATCATTGCCGCCGTGACGGATATCGACCTGTATCAGATCGGCTATCTGTCTGGCTTCATTGTAATCACGTCCCCAGACTCTCTTGATTCCCTCGATGACAATCCGATTGCCCGACCCCTTGGTGATATTAACATCACCCGCAGTGAGAGTCAGGTCGAGATTGACCGGGCCCTGCACCTCCAGAGCCTGCTGGAACTCAAACCAGGCTTCCGCGCAAACAGACGGACCGAGCAGACTGATGATGATACCGATAAGCCACGATTTCGTCCGGGCGCTGGATAGCATATCGTCATGTCCTCCGTTTACTGATCAGATTGCGTTCTTCAGCTTCTTCTTGAGAAGCTCACGGGCTCTGAAAATCCTCGCTTTCACCGTTCCTACCGGTATGTTGAGTAGATCGGCTATTTCCTCGTACGATTTATCGTCCTTATGGCGGTAAACAATTACTTCACGGTATTTATCGGGAAGGCTTGATATCGCTTCCTCAATCGACAGTCTCTGCTCTTTACGTTCAAGGGTATGACCCGGATGATAAGAGTAATCCGGTATTTCTATTTCCACCGTTCCGTCTTTGGTCTCCAGTTTACGATCAAGCGACAGGGCCTGAATCCGCTTTTTCCGCAGATGATCAATGGAACTGTTGGCCGCAATCTTGTAAAGCCAGGTCGAGAATCTGTACTCTGATCGGTAGCTGGCCAGCGAGGCAAACGCCTTCATAAACGTCTCCTGAACCAGATCGTTGGCCGTTTCCCGATCGTGGACAATCTTTAGTACAATCTGGTAAACAGCCGCTCTGAAGCGGTTGGTGAGTTCCGTAAAGGCCCGCTGGTCGCCTTCAAGGGCTCGACCGATCAGGGATATCTCACTTTCCGACAACGTTCTTTTCTTTCTCTTCAGAGTTACGCAGTATATGACTGCACGGTTTCAATTAAGCCGTATATGATATGCAACCGCCTATATGCTTACAAGCTAAATATGTATGCGCCCCCCCAATATGGATTGACGCAGGTTTATTGCGGTTTCGGACGGCTTAGAGTCGGAACCTGCAAGGGGTTCCAACCTGGAGATTGATAGAGTGTTATTCCGGGCCCGAGTCCGAATCCACGTACATTGTTTTCTGGATACTGAATCAAGTTCAGTATGACACGAAGCAGAACTGGATGCCGGATCAAGTCCGGCATGACAACCCATCGGTGGCATTCCGGTGGTCGGAGTACGTCCACTGAGCGCGATAAATATGATGCCTACAAGCCTGCCTGGTAATAAGTCTCTGCAGAAACTGTTTAGTTTATGAACTATCAGACCCGGACAGCATCCCTGAATACTCTGTCAGCGCAGAGTTTGAACATAATTGCCCCTCAGCCCGGCTGAAAACGAACGGACGCTCCATACCACGGGTATTACTGCCGTTTTTACGAGTAACTGGAAAGGACGCCCGATGTTGTATGACAACCCAAAATACTACGAGGTCATGTTTTCGTTTCGTGATTTGACAACCGAGACGGATTTCATGCAAATCTGCATGGAGCGTTTCTCCCGGATTGCGGTCAGAGATGTGCTCGAAGTGGCCTGCGGGCCGGCGCCCCATGCCGGTGAATTGATAAAACGCGGATACAATTATTTCGGGCTGGACATCAATAACAAAATGCTGTCCTATGCCCATCAACAGTGGCAAGACCTGAGACCATCGCCGGAACTGATCCAGGCCGACATGGTCAGTTTCGATCTCGACAGGAAGACGGATTTTGTGTTTGTTATGATCGGTTCGCTTTACCTGCAGAGCGAACAGGACCTCGCCTCTCACTTTGACTCCGTCGCCCGAACCCTCCGTTCGGGTGGTCTGTATTTCATGGATTGGTGCCTGCAGTTTTTCGATCCTGCTTCCTGGGACGACAGCCTGGTTTACAATGCCGAGAAAGACGGGATAAAGATGAACTCACGTTTTCATATCGAACCTCTTCCCACAGGTCGTAATATGTTCAAAGAAACATGGACAATAGATATTGACGACCATGGAGAACATCACCGGCTGGAAATGGTCGAGCGCAACCTCGCTCTGTTTCCGGCTGATTTTCTGCGATTCCTGAAATCTCGTGACGACTTTGAGTTCGTCGGCTGGTGGTCGGAGTGGAATCTCGAGCGTCCCATCGAGCGCGCTGATGATGTTTACCGACCGCTGGTAATTATACGAAGGAAATGATCAGTTCCCCTGCGATCTATTTTTTACAGTCACGTCCTATGCGCTAAGACTGTGACAAACCTGAAGATCACGCTTTCCTTATTTTGTATATCATATTCATGAACTGTTCGATCATCACTCGACCTGTATACTCCGGGCCGGTAAGCTTTAAAATAATATCACCCTCCGGAGCCTCAACCACAACTCCCACCAGACGGAAATATTCACGCACTACCCCCCCCGTCCCGTCAAATCCTTCCATCGGCGGTGTATATTTGCCGTCGAGCGATAAGACATGCGCCGTCATCCCTCCAACCTGACGCGAGTGAATACGAGCGGAACTTCGCACATCACGCCCACCCGGCAACGATATCTGCCTGACCCAGCGATCAACAAGACCTTCCCAGTCGTACTTTTTCTCCTTCAGGAAATACACGGTCAGCTCCGCCTGTTCGGAGTCAGACGCCAGAGGTCCGTAGGTGTAATGGGCAACCATCTCACCCTCACCACCGAGGTCACGCCACTGGCTGGCCGGGACAAAAAGCGCCCCGGCTACAGTTACCGGTTTTCCGTTGAGATCAAAAGGGACTTTGGTAGGTTTGTATTTTATCTCCCTCACTTCACGTTGCAGCGCCGTTTTCGTGGTGGTATCGGTCGCAGCTATCTTCTTACCTGAGTCGGCTTCTGACTTGTCTTCTTTCTTTGACGAACAGGACAATCCTGTCAAACCAGCAATCCCGAGACAGACCACGGATATCGTAACCGCTCTTCCGAGGCGACGCTTTACGTTACTTCTCTTCACTTCTTAAGCTCCTAATCTCAAATAAGGCACCGCACTGACCACCATTTCCGATGCGCCATCATCAAGATACCGAAAAAAACCGGCCGTGGCAATCATCGCTCCGTTATCGGTACAAAGCTCCAGCGACGGGTAAAACAGCTTCTTCCCTGCTTTTACAAGACGACTCCTGAGCCGTTCCCGCAGACGTCCGTTGGCGGCCACCCCGCCTGAAATTGTAACATGCTCTATATTCAACTCTCCGGCGGCGCGCGCAGTCTTTTCGACCAGCAGTTCCACGGCCGCCTCCTGAAACGACGCGGCGATATCAGCCTGTTGTTCCCTGAACTGTTCCGAAGCCAGGGACTTCAGATAAATCGCCACAGCGGTCTTGAGCCCGGAATAAGAAAACTGGTAACCCGGTTCATTTATCATCGGCCGGGGGAACCTTATCGCTTCGGGGTTGCCGGTTGCGGCCAGTTTTTCCAGTTTCGCCCCTCCCGGGTAACCGAGACCGAGCAATTTGGCCACCTTATCAAAAGCTTCACCGGCGGCGTCATCCCTGGTGGTCCCGAGAATCTCATAAGAACCTACCCCTTTTACTTCAACCAGCATTGTGTGTCCACCGGACACGATCAGGGTCAGGTGGCGCTGATCCAGATCAGGATGTTCCAGCAGATTGGCGGTAAGGTGCCCCTCGATATGATCGACTGCAATAAAAGGTTTGCCGGTCGCAAACGACAGCCCCTTAGCGAAGGTCAGACCGACCAGAAGAGGTCCGATCAACCCGGGACCCATCGTGGCGGCGATCAGTTCGATTCGATCGATAGTGGTTTTCGCTTCTTCCAGAGCCTGTCGATAAACCGGCACTATTTTTCGCAGGTGCGCCCGCCCGGCTACTTCGGGAACCACACCGCCGAACTTGCTGTGATCGGTCTGCGAATAAATGACATTGGAAAGAACCTCACGGCCGCCGCGCACTACCGCGACCGAGGTCTCATCGCATGAAGTCTCTATGCCGAGCGTCAGCATAATCAGAACCCGATAATTGATACAGAGTCATGTGAAATCGACTTCACTTTGAAGGCGGCGGGACAATCTATACTGATAGCGGCTTGCCCGACACTATCAATGCTCAGATAGTCAGCCGAGGCAACAATAGCGGCGCTGCTCAGCGTGTCAATCAGATCCGGAGCGCCGGTAAGCACTACGGATATACGCCGGGGACGGAAAGAGACCAGACTGTCGGCAGGAGTGTTGAACAACATCACGGGGATCCCTTCGAACATTCTCGTACGCACCGGCACCACCTGAATCGAAAGACTGACCGAGTCCGGTTCCAGGCTCAGTCCGTATCCGAACGGCAGAGCCAGCGGCACGGTAATATCGACATTGTTGCGCAGACCGGTAATCCTGCGGTGTTCAGTGTATAAACTCTTCAGCCTGGCGACCACCGAACGAGGCCCGGAAACTTTCACCCTAGCCGGTTCCGGCGCCGACACCGCACCCACGGCGAACCCGTCATCAGTCTCTGCTACAATATCAGTTTCGACTGTGAGGGTAACCTCGGCTTTTCGGTCGATATGCAGATCAACTGTGCCGGGCGCCACTACTTCCTTCAGGGCAATCAGATTGTTACCCCCGATCAGGGTGAGATTGGAAGGTGAAAGCGGCAGTTGGTGTTTTCCCTCGGTAAACTGCGTAGCGTTCAGGCGCAGTCCATCTTCCCGCCACTGAAGTCGTCCCAAACGTTTGCCGGAACCGGACACAACCACGGTGACGCTGTCGACCGGATACCGCACCAGGGCCAGGCCCTGATCAAGGTTGACCTGTGTGACGGGCAGGCGAACTTCATAGGTGTATATTTTCTCCGTAGCCACGTGAAACCACAATAGCAACCCCAGCAAAAGCGCTACGATCTTCAGACTAAGATTATCGAGAAGCAGTTTCAACTCTGACCCTTCCGGTTTTCGGGCTAAACCTGACAGCCCGCACATACATGATTCTAAGTAATCTACCCGATACAAACAACAATATAATCGGAGAACCTATCGGACGATTCAACATACATGCCTTTAACTAATGTAGGCAATTTCAGCTTCGTGCGCAGCAAACGCCCCCGGCCACCACGAGTCGGAGTACGAGGACGTCTCCGAGGCGGACACTGAGTGTCATGCAGGACCTTATACGGCATCCCGTACTTTTCGTATCATGCTGAACTCGATTCAGCATCAAGAAAATAAATGTACCTGGATTACGGGGGACGCCCGGAATGTCAGAGTTATTCGTACGTAGTTGACGTCCCCGACCACTTAATCCACTCTTGACGGATTGTTCCACCAGAAACGAGTCAGCCCCTCATCGGAACCGATCCACACGTAGTCACCTTCGATAATTACATCATTGAGCCAGTCTGAAGGCAGCCCATCCCGGGTGGTAAAAGTTCGTCGGTTCTGATTCCTGCTGTTGTAATACGACAGGATCAAGCCGTCGCTTGAAGCCGCCGCCACGATCCGATCGTTCACGGCTATCGACAAAATCCCCGAACCGATGCGGTCGTTAAGCCACAAAGTTTCAACCCTGCCTACCCTTCCATCAGCCCAGACCACACCGTCCAAGCCTGCAAAGACCACCTGATCCTCATAAACAGCAATAGAATAAACATCCCCGGACAAAAGGTTGTCCGGGTCCAGAAACCTTTTCAGCTCGCCGGTAGTCAGGTCGAGGCGAAACGCGCCCTCGGAGGTCCCTATCCAGAGCTGGTTGTCGGCAGCTTCGAAACAATAGACGGAGATGCGATTGAATCGGGCCGGCAGATCGAAACTCAGCGAGTCATAATCACCCGACAGAACAGCCAGCCCCCTTTCCGTACCGATAAAAAGGGAATCGCCGATCAGTTCGAGACTGTATATGTTGTCGTCGGGCAAACCCTGATTGGAATTAAGTCTGCGCGTTACACGTTCCATCGCCCGGTCGTACAACATCAGGCCGTTCCTGGCCCCGAGGAACACCATTTCCCCGGACACGGCAAGGCAGGTTATATCGGTCTCGGTAAAACTGTTGAACAGACCCGGTTCGATGTACTCGAAAGCCTGATTCCCAGGATCGAGGATCGAAACACCCGAACGACCGCCTGGCGATGCGGCCCCGGCCGTCCAGATACGACCCTCATGGCTCAGAACATCGACCACGTTTTTCTGAATCAATCCGAACGGCATCGGTTCCATCAACTGAGAATTGCCCGAAGCCTTCGCCGCACCGTACCCCCAGGTACCGAACCAGATATTACCTTCATCGTCATACAGTACATCGGTGATGGAATAACTTCTCCCCTCCGGATCGCGCAGTGTGCCGTCGCCGGGATAAACAAATTCCGGAGGAGTAAACATCATCTGCGGGATATCGACATGACGGCCGTTCTGGGGGAATACCGGAACTTCGCTGACTGAATACCATCGGTCAAAAAGCGAGTCGTATTCGTAAAATCCGAAATCGGTTTCGGCGTACAAGCGGCGATCGAATTCCTCCACAAAAACCCGTCGCACATTCTCGTTGCCGAGTCCATCCCCTCCGGTTAACGGCTCTTCCCATCTCGCTTCTGGTTTGTTGTAACGAGTAATCCCTTCCGTTGTAGCGAAATAGACATTATTCATGGTACAACTGACCGAATTTACATAATTAAAGACAGAATAGGTGACAACCTGGTTCTTCAGTATTTCTGATCGGGCGATCGAAAACAGGACGGTTGGCAGAGCGAGTACGCCCACAATGAATCGCAGGCATCTCACTAGTCCGAGGCTCCGTTCAAACAGTCATGCACCGCGGCACATAGCAACGCCGTCCCATGAAGCAGGCAGTTTTCATCGACAATGAAGCCGGAAGAATGCCAGGGTTTGTCGGCACCGATTTTTGTGTTCCGGCACCCCAGTCGGAACATGGCGCCGGGGACCAGTTGCAGGTAGCGGGCGAAATCCTCTCCCCCCAGTACCGGCGGGGTTGTGACTATTTTGTTTCTTCCGAACATATCGGCATAACATCGAGTCAACACTTTGTTGGCTTCGGGATGGTTTTTGAATACAGGGTACCCCGGGATAATGTTAATGTCGACCCTGGCTCCGTGAGCTTTGGCCACCGACCGGGCAATACGTTTGACTATCCGGGGGAGCTGCCGCGACGCATCCTCAGACAACGCCCGAGCCGTCCCGTTTATTATCACTTTGTCGGTAATCACATTTCTTGCCGTCCCGCCTTCTATGCGGCCGACAGTAACCGCCACCGGAGCGACCGGGTCGATTTCACGCGATGCGACAGTCTGGAGCGTCTGTACAATATCACAGGCCGTAACGATAGCGTCAACCGCCTCCTGTGGACGGGCGGCATGACCGCTGACCCCTTTGACCACAATGTCGAAATCGGTCACGGCCGCCATGGTGACACCATCGCGGAGGCCGATCTTACCGACCGGTAATGCAGGATCCACATGCAAAGCGAAAATCATCGAAACTCCCTCAACAGCGCCGTTTGCTATCATCGGCGCCGCTCCACCCGGCGGGTGCTCCTCGGCGGGCTGGAATATAAACCGTACTGTGCCGTTTAGTTCCGACCTGCGCTCCGATAAAATCGCGGCCACCCCGAGTACCGTCGCCATGTGCATGTCATGTCCGCAGGCATGCATCCGACCTTCAGTCTTTGATCTGAACCTGAGAGATGTCTGCTCCGTCACGGGAAGAGCGTCTATGTCGGTTCGAACGGCAACGACCGGACCGGACCGGTTACCCTTGATTTCAGCAAGCAGGCCGGTGTCCATCTTAAGGGGCAGTATCTTCAACCCGAACGATTTCACCCGCTCGCGCAGGAACTTCGTGGTCTCATGCTCCGCCCAGGAAAGCTCCGGGTATCGGTGCAGATGGCGTCTCCATACCACCTGCTTTTTGTACCAACGGCGGGAGGCTTTGATGATATCGGAATGTTCCTGCAGCATAAAGACTGAAAAAACTTCTCTCAAGTGGTTTCGGAACAGGATGAAGCGTTTTTTTTGCTTTCCCGTTCAGAACTTCGCCTGAACTTATTGGCCAGAACATGAGCCAGCCTTAACGGTTCCGGCTGACGAAAACCACGCAGGCATCTTTTTATCAGGGCCAGCGAGCTTTCGATGTCCGTCAAATGACCGGGCGAGATGAAAATCGGTTTCACGTTTTCCCTGCTTCGATACGCCACCCCGACCCCGGACGAATCTATGATGACAGGCCGGCTGGAACCTTTGGCGACCGGGAGATCATAATAACGCCCCGCCAGTAACTTTCGTGAACATCCTATCGTGGGCAGGTCAAACGTCACGCCGATATGACAGGCCAGCCCGCAACGCCGGGGATGCGCTATCCCGTGGCCGTGGATGATCAGCACATCCGGTTTTTGCTTGAGCCTTGACAGGGTGGCTTCAATAACCGGTCCCTCCCGAAAGTACAGCAGACCGGGCTCATAGTTCCATCCCACCTCACCCTGCTCGAACACCGCCGCGACTTCCTCGAGTTCCGGGAAACTCATGAGAACGGCGCAACAATACAGAATGTTGCCTCCGAAACCATAAGTCGCTTCGACTGCGGCAATCAGAACGGGATCGCCTGATAGCGGCTGTATTTTCACCTGTGATGAGATTATCTCCTGAAGTGCGTACGCTTCCTTCTTGGAGTGCGGCCGGTTTTGAGGATTAACAGGAAGCAACAGGAACTTCTCTCTTATTCTGTATAATTATACAGGTTTGCCGTATCAAACCCAAAAGTGTCAGTCAGCAAAACAATTCAAAGTTAATCCGACCTGAAATGACAAACAAGCTATAAATCGACATCTATGACCTGGCGTGTCCGCTTTTATTATTACGGCACACGTTACATTCAGTCGATGCGAAGCCGATAGAAGCCGCTTTTGATATAATCATCGCCCAGTTTTTTCAGATCTTTCGTTTCCAGCCAGGGTCGATGACGGTCGTCGGTCAACAACGGTATATGGAAATCGCATGCCTCCTGACAACCACATCCCACGACATAGCGTTTTTCACCGGAGTTGTTGACCAGCATCAACATGATTATATAAACTCTCCCCTTCCGTCCGGTTTCGTCTTCAGCAATAATCAGATCACCCGGGCGCAGCTCGCTCGGAGCAATCGGGTCGCAATTTGCGGCGAGACTGCGATAAGTGGTCATCTGCATACAGAGCGCCACGAATTTATAGAACTCTCTCGGCGATGGTTCCCGCTTTTCACCCGGGACAAAAAATGGCTCCATGCGGTTATTATATCTAAGTTCACCGCCGAGGAAATCCTCAAACCTCAAAGTATCGCCCGCTTTGGGTATTATTCTGAAAGCCGAAAACCGGTTGGTGTAATACAGCCACTCGGCCAGAATACGCAAAGGGATCGTGTTGTCGGTAAAATAACTGTTGCGCCAGGGGAGATGAATCGGTCTTGAGATCTCTTCGTACTCATACATTTTACCCCCCTTCCAGTAACCCACACCCCGCCACTGGTGCCACAGAGGAAAGCGCGATATCCAGTTCTGGAACGGTGTCAGTTCGTCGGCATCGGGACGACGGAAACCTTCAGGGAATATAAACTCCGATTCGAAGGTATAGACCGTATCTTTCATAGTCATAAAAGGATAGTTGTCGTAGTACCATTTCAGCAGGGGTGAGACATCCGATGAATTCTGAGCTTCTGCTGTTGTAAAAGAGAGGGTAAGAATGATAACAACCAGACCGGAACGGATCATATCAACTACCTTTCTTCATTTCATCCCACAAGCCACTGGCCCGGCGAATATGCGGGATCGTGATCGAACCACCGACCACCATACCGATAGCCAGAACCTCGTCGAACTCCTCATCAGTGACATCGAGATCTCCGGCTTTAATAGTATGATAGGTAATACAGTCATCACACCGCAAAACCAACGATGCCACCAATCCGAGGAGTTCCTTGGTCTTTGCGTCAAGGGCTCCGTCGCGATAGACAGCGTCGTCGATGCCGAAGAACCGCTTGATGTTAAGGTTCTCTCGTGACAGCAGGATTTCATTCAGCTTCTCTCGTTCTTTCCTGAACATTTTTACTGATCCGGCCATTCTTTTCTCCCTGTTTTTCAGCAGAATATAGAGACCATCAAAGACGTGAGCAATAAAAACAGTCTTTGCAATATCGATGCAGAAAACTACTTCCTGTCGACAATTCATTGACCAGACAATACAGTCTCTTTCCCCCTTGATACACCGAAGGCTGAGCACAAGCTCAGCCTTCGACAAAACAATTTATTTTCTATTGATAATGAAAGGATTGCCTATTCGCCACCCTGAGGGGCGCGCAGTTCCATAATACGATTCTCCAACAGCAAAATCTGATCGGGTGTTTTAGCCATCTGAACGAGACTGAGGAGCTCTTTGGCCGTAGCGACCTCTTCCACCTGCTCATCGACAAACCATTTCAGAAAGTTGTTGGTGGCGTGGTCTTTGGCTTCTATCGCGTAGTCGACACACTCGCTGATATTTTTCGTTACTTCGATTTCGTGATCCAGCGCCGCCTGGACAATTTCCTCGACTGTCTTCCAATTGGCCGGCGGTTCTTCAAGCGCCATAAGTTTGACTTCATAACCCTGGTCGAGCAGGTACTTTGCTATTTTCAAAGCGTGAGTCTGTTCTTCAGCCGCCTGCGCGGTAAACCACTTCGCGAACACAGTATAACCCATAGTCTCCAACACGAACACCATCTGCTGATAGAGCCAATATGAATAATATTCGTACTTTATTTGCAGATTGAGTCTGTCGGCGACCTTGCTGGAAATCATCATGTTTTTTTCTCCTGTAAATAATTCCAATCAATCTCTTTTTTCTACATCAGCAATCCCTAATCATAGGATTTACGTCAGGAAATCAAGGATTTCCTGTTAAAGCGGAAACATCGACCATCAAACCCGACAATTCGGACCCGGTAGCAGGTGTTTCGATCAACAATTCTTGAGCGATCAATTCTGACTGAGAAGCGCTTCCATCTGGTCAACCAGTTCACCGAACAACCGGATAGTGCGTTCCACCGGTTCCGGGCTGGTGATGTCGACCCCGGCTTCCCTGAGAATATCCACCGGGTATTTCGATGACCCGGTTGAGAGAAACTTGAGATATGCCTCCACCGCCGGTTTACCTTCTTCAAGTATTTTCTGCGACAACGCTTCACCGGCCGCTATTCCGGTAGCATACTGGTAAACATAGTACTGACGATAGAAGTGCGGGATTTTCAGCCCGCCCATGTCGTTGTTCACGCCGATTACCAGATCAGGGCCGTGATATTTCTGATAGATATCGCGGTAGGTCTTGCGGAAGTAGTCGACCGATACGGCCCCGCCGTTCTCGATATGAGTGTGCACGGCCAGTTCAAACTCCGAGAACATAACCTGGGTAAAAAACGTCCCCTGGATCAGCTTTATATAGTGATTCAGGACAGCCAGTTTTTCCTGTTTGCTCTCAGCATTGGCCAGAAGGTACTTGATCACCAGCGCTTCGTTGCAGGTTGAAGCAATCTCGGCGATGAAGAGGGAGTGATCACTGTAAATGTACGGTTCGTTGCGGTTGGTATAGTAGCTGTTGAGCGAATGTCCCATCTCATGAGCCAGCGTAAAGAGATCATCAAGCCGCCCGCTGAAATTCATGAGTATGTACGGATGCGAGGTATAAGTCCCCCAGCTATAACCGCCGGTCCCCTTGCCTTCGGTCTCGTAAACATCGATCCAGCCCGAGCCGAACCCCTTGGTCAGATCGCTGACATATTGATCTCCCAGCGGGGCCAGTCCTTTGGCGCAGATATCCTCACACTCTTCATAAGTGTATTCCTTGTCGAACGTAAAACCGAGCGGCACCGAAAGGTCGTAGGTGTAAAGCGTATCATAACCGAGGATCTTCTTGCGGAGCCGGGTCCACTTGTGAAGCACTTCGATATTATCGTTTACCGTTTTGATCAGGTTATGGAATACCGACACCGGAATATTGTTGGGATCGAGGCTGGATTCAAGGCAGCTTTCGTATCCTCGTATTTTGGCCAGCGCCCAGTCTTTGTCCAGCGAAGCCCCGAAAGTCGCACCGAGGGTGTTGATATATTTCAGATAGGCCGCCTGAGCGGTGTCGTTGGTGCGCGCCCGAAGTTCTCGATCATCCCCTTCCATTATCTTAGCCAGACGGCCCCAGGTCAGGCTGATCGTGTCTCCGTTACCGTCGACCACCGTGCCCAGTTTGAGATCGGCGGCGTCGATCATCTGAAAGATAGCCGACGGGGCGCGAATAACCGGCCCGAGAGCGGCCAGAATGGCTTCTTCTTTTTCCGACAGAATATGCTCTTTCTGACGCAACTGATCTTCGAGGTAAAACCGGTAAAGCTCAAGCCCCGGCTCCTGCTTCATAAACGATTCCACCGTGGCCTTATCAAGAGTCAACAACTCCGGCTCTATAAATGACACCGCTTCGGCCATCTGCGCATACAGGGCCTGAATACGACCGGTAAGTTCCTGGTATTCGCTGGAACGATTGTCTTCGTCCAGTTTCAGGTAAGCGTACACATAGAGATTACCTTCGATAATACTCAGGCTGTCGCTCAGTTTCAGACAGTTGAGCAGATTCTGAGGCGAATCACCGAGGTGTCCGCGATACCGGTCGAACTCATCCAGCGATGATTGCAGCAGCTGGAAATCAGCTTCCCAGAGATCGAGGTTTTCATATATGTCCTCGACCCGCCATTTGTACTTATCGTCGATATCGGACCGCTGTGGAATCCCGGAACCTTCGGAAACAGCCGGGACAGGCAGTGTGACCAGGATCATACCAACAATAATCAGGACCCGGCCAAACATTTGCGAGAGTGTCATTTTTTCTCCTTACCGCGCATAATTGCACTTGTATGAATAATTGCTGTTTACACTTTTCACATTGACGTGTAATATAGACAACATGTTGCGCGTGACCACCTGATTTTTGAAAGGATTTCCGTGGCCTTTGAAACAGTATCCCGAATCAATCTGCATGACACCGATGCCGCCGGAGTTGTCTTTTTCGTTTCATATTTCCGCATAGCTCACACCGGCTACGAGGAGTTTCTGGAGTCGATCGGCTGGGGACTGGGCGGGATCATCGGTAAATCCGATGTGCCCGTACTTATCGCTCACGCGGAAGCCGACTACCTGAAACCGTTCAGATTAGGCGAGAAAATCAAGATCCGGCTGAGCGTTACTTCACTTCGGAAAGCCTCCTTTGAGCTGTTGACCGAAATTGTCGATGCCGAAGGTGTGGTCGGAGCGGTCGTACGAACCGTCCATGTGGCCGTTGACGGTAAATCAGGCAAAAAGATCAGACTGCCGGAAAAACTGCGGGCCGGGCTTGAGACAATCAGTTGAGCGCGACCGCTTCCCCTTTTTCGATCAATTTGACAAATCGTGTACGATTCGGTTTCAGGTCGACAGAATCCGTTTCCGGCCAGTGATAAAAGCGTACCGGCAGTTTGAATCCGGGCAGAACCTCGGCAAGCAATTCTCTGATACGAACGGAATTACAGCTCGAACCTGAAGCTAACCTTACGAATGCCACCGGCCGGTGACCGTACTGCTCATCCGAGACAGCAACAACCAGTGATTCCGCTATTCCACTGATCGCATTCAGACATTGCTCAATCTCTTCCGGATGAATGTTTTCCCCTCCCGAGATGAACATGTTGTCTTTACGACCGCAGGGCTTAAGACAGCCGTCCTCATCAAGTTGCCCGATATCGCCGGTGTGAAACCAGCCATCGTCATCAACAGCTTTAGTGATACCATCGTTATCAAAATAACCAAGGAACAAAGTCTGCCCGCGGACCAGTATTTCCCCATCGGCTGAAATCTTCAATTCCCGGTACGGCAGAAGCCGACCGGCCGTATGCAGTTTTCCAACCGGAGCACCGGGCGCACTGGTTGTCACCTGCGAACTCATTTCAGTCAGTCCATAGGTGGTGAAAACCGGCCAGCCGGCCTCCCGGGCCTGCCTGATCAGTTCATGCGGGGTCGGCCCGCCGCCTATAAGCACTGCCCTGACCTGCGATCGAGCTTCCTCGGGAATGTTCGCCTCGAGTAACCGCAAAAGTTGAGTCGGGACTAACGACAGGTGGGTGACGGCTTGTTCTTTTATTGTCAGAGCCGGATTAGTGGTGTCATCCATCAATACGACCGCCGCTCCCCCCAGCATGGTACGAAACAGAATCGACAATCCGCCGACATGATAAAGCGGCAGCGACAACAGCCAGCGGTCACCGGGAGCAACCCTGATATTCTCATTCGATCCCAGGGCGCTATAATAATGGTTACCATAGCTGTGACATACTGCTTTTGGCTTCGTACTGCTGCCGGAAGTGAACATTATAGTGGCCTGTTGTTCCAGGTCGATCATCTCACCAAACTCAGGCCGGGGTTCAGGACAGTTATCATCCGCCCGACAATCAGGGAGTTCGCGGAACCTTTTCATATTGCTGTCTGATCCGACAGATGCCTCACCGTTATGATATGCGATACCGCACCCGGCAGTATTAAACAGGCCGGTAATCTGTTGTCCTGGGACCCGATAGTTGACCCAGCAGGCGACCGCTTTGAGCCGCCACAAGGCATGTAGAAGACAAATATACTCAGCACTGTTGCGTGCCGCTATCCCTACCGCCGACCCGTCGACAATGCCCTGTTGTTTAAGAAGTTGCGTGTATCTTATTACGCTTAGGTTGAAGTCGCGGTAACTGACACAACCGTTGTCGTCGATAAGCGCAGGGAGTTCCGGCCACTGTTCGACCGCACTTTCAAGCGGACACCGAATTTCAGGCACCGCTAACCTCCGTCAGAAGATGCCGGTCAATTGCATCTGTCACATCCGGCAGTCGGTCAACCATAATTTGCCCGTCCCTGATTTCAAGCGGAATAGTTAACAGGTCGCGCGAGAAGATGCTTCCGGTATCCAGACCGACGGGAACTTCGGGCTGTCTGAAAGCAGCCGCCAGATGGGCAATAATCGACAAGCCAAGACCTGATTCATAGCATGAACTGAATACGGGCAAAGCCCCCATCGCTATAGCCACACGGGCGAATCGTGCGGATTGTTCGAGACCGAGGATGGTCGGTTTCAGGATCGCCGCTCTGATCCCGGACCACTCCCTGAGCTGTTCGGGTTTAAGTTCACGCAGGGTTTCATCGAGGGCGATCGGCAGGCTATAACTATCAGGTTTTACGTGGCGATAAAGAAGCGAGTGGTCACTGAGCGGTTCTTCGATATACTCGATATCAACACCCTTCACACCCTCGGCAAACTGCACGTACTGTTCTTCGGACCAGGCCCGGTTGGCATCGAGACGAAGCTTTGATTTTTGACCGATCGCGGCGCGAACATCTTTGATGACACTGATATCTTCTTCAACCGTACGATGGCCGATTTTCAGTTTGAAGCAGGTATATCCCCGGCGTACTTTTTCCTTCGCCCGAACCAAAACCATTTCTTTATCTCCGACCAGCAAGGCGTTGACCGGCAGATAGTTAAGGGGCGTGCGCGACAGCAGCTCCGTTGCCGGGATATGTTGTTGTCGGGCCATAAGTGTCAGGATCGCCGTTTCAAAACCAAACCGTACAGACGACGACAAATCAAGTTCACCAAGCCATCTATCAAAGAGGCCGGACAACTCTTCAAGATACTCCGGAATGGCTGCCCCGGTCACGGCAAACCGCAGTCGTTCAAACTCGGCCGGTAGTTGATCGAACGACTCATCACTGTAACCGGGTAAAGGGGCCGTTTCGCCATAACCGCATTCTCCGGTATCGCCAACAAGCTCGATGGCATAACCCCGACGGCCGGTCATCTTCTCACCAGCGATGCTCAGTTCATGTTTCAAGGGCAGATCGTAGCAGTAAAACTTTATTTCGGCAATTTTCACAGCAGCCAGCCGATCGTAAACAGAATTGTGTAAACCATCAGCAATCGACCCGTAGCCGCGAGGATGCTGTTGAGTCTTCCACCGTCCGTCTGACTCCAGACAACTTTCTGAACCGGCAAACTGGTCGTGAGAGTGAGACAGGCCAGCAGTACGAACAGGGAACCGTCGTAGTACAGAACCAGAATAAGCGGCACCATACAGGCCAGCAGAATCGAGCCGCTGTATTCGATCCGGGCAAAGGTTCGCCCGAACCGTACGGCCAGCGTTTTCTTACCGGCCTTGCGGTCATTTTCGATATCGCGCAGGTTATTGACCACTATTATGGCAACCGATATCAAGCCGGGAGCCAGGCCGGACACAAGCACCGCATTATTAATAGTAAGCGTCTGGACATAGTATGTCCCCCCCACCGCCACCGGCCCGAAAAAAGTCAGGACGAATAGCTCTCCCAGACCATGATAGCCCAAAGGAAACGGGCCGCCGGTGTATATTATTCCGAACAGTATCGACAACAGCCCGATAATCACAATCGGCCATCCGCCCACCCAGACAAGGTAAGTTCCCGCCGACATGGCCAGCCCGAAAGTGAAAAAAGCAGCTCGTTTCATACTCACAGGCGCAATCAGCCCGGCCTGGGTGAGACGCAACGGGCCGGTTCGCTCCGTAGTATCAGCCCCTTTTACAAAGTCGTAGTAATCGTTGGCGAAATTGGTGCCGATCTGTATCATGATCGCGCCGAACAAGGCGGCCAGTGCCGGCAATACAGCCATCGCATGGTCGGCTTGAGCCATCGCAACGCCGATTATCACCGGAGCCGCGGCCGCCGGCAGGGTCTTCGGGCGGGCGGCCAGCCACCAGAGTTTCAACCGGGAATAATCAAGATCAGACACATCCATACCTTGCCGACACTGCGCAAGAGAAATCCAAGTTATTTCATACGGTACCGAGTCGCCGGAGCAACCGGTGACACCGGATCAATAAACAATACTTTCTCAGCGTGCAATAATTGCAACCCTTCTTATTTCACCGCAACATTTGATGCTAAGGTTGACGCGGGAACTTTGAGAAATCCGGTTTACGCTTCTGATTGAAGGCGTCACGCCCCTCCTGACCTTCCGCGGTCATGTAGAAAAGCATGGTGGCGTTCCCGGCCAGTTCCTGCAGTCCGGCCTGGCCGTCGCAGTCGGCATTGAGCGCGGCCTTGAGGCAGCGGATAGCCGTCGGCGAATTGGCCAGTATCTCACGGCACCACTTCACCGTTTCCTCTTCAAGCTGATCATACGGCACCACACAATTGACCAGGCCCATTTCAAGAGCCTGCCGGGCGTTATATTGGCGACACAGGAACCATATCTCGCGCGCTTTCTTCTGGCCCACGATCCGGGCCATGTAGCTGGCGCCATAACCACCGTCGAACGAGCCCACCCGCGGTCCGGTTTGCCCGAACACAGCGTTGTCGGCGGCGATAGTAAGGTCGCAGATCAGATGCAGCACATGTCCGCCGCCGATAGCGTATCCCGCCACCATGGCAATAACCGGTTTCGGACAGGTGCGAATCTGGCGCTGGAAATCGAGAACATTCAGCCGATGAACGCCGGAGTCATCAACATAACCGGCATCGCCGCGCAACGACTGATCGCCGCCGGAGCAAAACGCTTTCTCGCCCTTGCCGGTAAGGATCACCACGCCGATATCGGAGTCGTCACGCGCGTCGGCCAGCGCTTCGCCCATCTCGAAGACAGTTTGCGGACGAAAGGCGTTACGTTTGTGGGGACGATTGATCGTGATTTTGGCTATCCCCTCGGTTTTGTGATATTTGATATCCTCGAACTTTCTCACTTCATTCCACTCGATATGCGCCATACTGTACTCCGTTCACTATCTCTGTAAAAACTCCACTACCGCACGAACAAACTGCTCCGGTTGTTCAAGATGAACATTGTGCCCGGCGTCGGCGGCTACTTCAAGAGTAGCATCGGGACACCGCCGGTCTATTTCACTACCGATCTCACGAAACTTACTATCTTTCTCTCCGACGATCAAGAGGAGCGGGCTTTTGATTCGCTCAAGCTCATCCCACAACGACGGCTGTACCCCGGTCCCCATTCGTTCAAGGGACAAGCGAAGTCCGTCCACGCTGTAACCGGAACGCTCGGCGATCAACTGCTGTAGTTTATCCGGGCAGGCGGATAGCGAAGCAAACAGCGGTTGCGCGTACCAGTCGGCAAGGAACTCCGCAGGCGGCTCCATTTGAATCCTGCGGGCCAAGGCGGCATCGGCCCTGACGCGGTTCTGACGTTCTTCCTCACTATCAAGACCGGGTGAGGCCGACTCAAGGATCACCTTTGGCCAACGATCCGGATAATTGACTGCCATGAACAAAGCCAGCCTCCCTCCCATGGAGTAACCGAGCAAATGTGCTCTGTCCGGGCCTATTTCGTCCAGGAGCCGCACCAGTCCGGCGGCACAGGCAGCCATATCGTAATCGTTGTCGTCGGCTGCTTCAGTTCGTCCGTGACCGGGCAGATCGACGGCCAACACTCGGTAGCCGGAATCGAGTAACGGTTCCGTTATTTCCGGCTTCCAGTCTTCAGATGAACCGATAAAGCCATGAAGGAGCAATATGGTCGGACTGTTCTTATCCCCCATCAGGCGGAAATGGAACTTTATCGAGGAGCCGTCAGCCATACGGCACGCCTTTACGCTTTCCAAACCGCGCTTATTATGTCTTGATAAATCTTTGCCGTCATTCTGCTGTCGGTTGTGCACTCAATAATCGAGCTTTCGCCGGAAGAAACCGCGTCGCGGTAAACCTGCCGGAAACCACTAAAAGTAGTAACGGCGGTGTAGCCAAGGCCGAACTGGCGAGCACTGTCGGTGAATTTCAGACCATGGGTTGTCCTGAAAAACGAATCGAAGAGATCGGCCCGCTCGGCAATCGGCAACATCGAAAAGATCCCTCCGCCATCGTTGTTGAGCAGAACGATAGTCAGAGGTTCGGCCAGTTTTTTCACCATGCAGAGCGAATTCAGATCATGCAGAAAGGCGAGGTCGCCGACAAGCAGGGTAGTCGGTCGACCTGATCCGGCCACCAGACCGCATGCAGTGGCGATCGTGCCATCAATGCCGCTCGCTCCCCGGTTACATCGCGGAATCGGTTGAATCACAGTTTTCCCCTGCCTGAACTCACCGAAGCTGTCCATCAAACGTACCGACAGGCTGTTGGCCAGAAAGAGTTCATGGTCTTCCGGTTTCAGCTGTGAAATCAGACGGGCTACCGCTGGTTCGGTCAGTTTGCCTGAATCAAGCCGGGCCTCGATTTCTTTTTCGGCCGTTTCAGACAACACCATAAACTTTTTGGTGGAGTCCGATCGTCCCTCCGGATGGATCAGGTCTATCACATCCTCGCAGAACTGCTGAATCGGACATTCCACCCGGCAAGTAACCAGACCCATCGGATCGTAGCGAAACGGATGGTCCGCGACGTGAATATATTCATCAAAATTGTTTGCTTTAAGAAAAGTCATAAGCCGTTTGGATATTATGCGTCCCCCGAGATGAAGTACTGTCGCCGGGCGGTCCGCTTTGAGCGCCGTTTTTTCGTTCAAGGCAAGGTCATAATACGGTGTCGAGGTCGGACACTCGTTTTTCAGTCGCAGACCGGAAGTAATATCAGGCAACAGCGGCCAGTCAAGTTTCCGGGTTAAATTTTCAACCGCCTTACGTTCCACGTTGTGGCGCATCTGCCCGGCCACGATCAGCCCGCAACCGGAATCGTTTATTTTCTTGCTCAATTCCATAGCTGTCTCTTCAGGAAGAGACGATAACGGCTGATGATGCGGAGTGCTGATATTCGCCTCAGATATTCGCCTCAGATCCAGCGAGTCGCTCTCCCCATCGTAAGAGCTGTCCGCCAGAAACGGCTCCCGGAACCGACAATTCAGATGCACCGGCCCATGCGGGCGTCCGTTCGCTCGGCTGACTGCCTGAGTGATAACGGATATAATGTATTCGGGTGACCGGAGGTCATCGGGACAGGGGAGATCCATGTCATAACGAACGAACTTTCCGAATATACCCGCCTGATCGATGGTCTGGTTGGCCCCGCAGTCGTGAAGTTCCGGGGGACGGTCGGCGGTGAGAAGGATCATTGGAATCATATCCATCGACGCTTCAACAACCGCCGGCAGGTAATTAGCCACCGCGGTACCGGAAGTGCAGATCAAAGCCGCCGGACGGCCGGCTGTACGCGCGTAGCCGAGAGCATGAAAAGCGGCCGCTCGTTCATCATGAACAACGCATGATGTTACAGGTATCATACCGGAATAATCAGCCACGGCCACGGTCAGCGGTGTCGAGCGTGATCCGGGCGATAAAATGAAATAATCGACACCATTCAACAACAGCTCTTCAACAATAAGATTACTGAAATATTGATTGTACTGACCGGTAATTTCACTCATGACCAACTCAGCGACGCGAGGAAATTAGCCAATTTCGATTCAACCTCGCGCCATTCTTCATCCGGTGAAGAGCCCTCGACAATACCGGCCCCCGCGTAAAGACTCAGTTCATCTCCGGAAACCAGCCCGGATCGTATCGCCACGGCGAAATCGGCGCTGTCGGGACCAAGCCAGCCGACCGGACCGGCATACCATCCCCGATCGAACGGTTCGAGTTCCCTTATCAGGTTCAGCGCATCGGTCCTGGGTGTTCCTCCCACCGCAGAGGTCGGGTGCAGCATGGCAAGAATATCGAAGTCGTTACGACCGTTTTTGAGTTCCCCTTCCAGACGAGTTATCAGATGCTGCACGCGGGCCAGTTTAATAATTGAACCGCTTCCGTTGCCTGATACTTTCCAGCTACGACAAACCGCCTTAATCACACGACTGATATCTTCCACCACAAACTGATGCTCTCGTATATCCTTTGAGCTTGAGATCAGTTCATGAGCCATTCGTTCGTCATGTTCGGGATCGTCACCCCGTAAACGGGTACCGGCGACCGCCTCCGAAAAAACCTTGCTGCCAGTCCGGCTGAACAATCGTTCCGGTGAAGCGCCTATGAACGCCGATGAGTTGTCGAACTGAAACAGAAAATGAAAACAATCGGACGAGCGATCCCTGAGCCTCCCCAGCACAACCGCCGGATCGAGACTGCCGTCGAACCTGAGCTTCGATAGCCGGGCCAGGACCACTTTTTCAAGAGAGCTATGACCAATGGATGTGAGCGCCTGCGTTACTCCTGTGTTCCATACTTCACGATCCGGGCTGTCGATCCTCGATACCAGCGAAGGGAATACAGGTTCATCCCGGCTCATTTCGAATGTGACACATGAGAGTTTTTCAAGCAGTTTGTCTTTGTCGGCATGATCAGAGTCTGAGGCAAGATTGCAGATAAACCAGTATTGGTCGTCGGCTGTGTACAGTTCAAATTGAGGCAATATGAATCGACTGCCCCTGAAAGCGACCCAGCCGTCATCAACCGGACCGGAACGCTCACCGAACCTGAACCCGCCGAAAAATCTTAGCGGGCCGCAGTCCGGCCAACTGTGATCGGATTTGAAAAACGATTTCACAATGTTTGACGCGGTTTCGGCATCAACTGATAGAGCGGCGCCCACTCCGGCTGTCCTGAATGTTCCGGCCCGGTCCGACCAGAAGGTCCGTTCCCTAACCTGCTGGGCCTGCAACCAGGTCAGGGGGTCAACCGGTGGCACCTGTACGGCCAGTCTCACATAGCTTACCGAGTGATCCGTCGGGAAATCGGAAAGGGTTGCTTCGATCTGTTCGCGCATCAGCAAAACAGCCTGTGAAAGGCTCCTGGCTACCGGATGTTTGGTTGTCGTTTTCATACCGATGGCTTGTCCCCCCGGTAGATTGAAGCCACCCCGAATGTAAGCGGAGTAATTTTCACATCAGTAAAACCGGCGGCTGCGATCATCCTGCAAAACTCGTCACCGTATGGAAACCCCTCTACCGAGCGGTTAAGATACCGGTAAGCGGTGTTATCGCCAGAAAGTATTGTACCGACCATCGGCAGAACATAACGAAAGTATGTCATATACGCATGGTACATAAGTCTATTGGCCGGCAGTGAAAACTCAAGGACCAATAACCGCCCGCCCGGTTTCAAAACACGGCGGAATTCGCGAAGTCCGCCGGTCACATCGGAGAAATTACGTATCCCGAAACCGATCGTGACCACATCAAAGCAATTATCAGGAAAAGGCATGTCAGCGCCGTCACCAAGGACAAGACCTAAACTGTGGTCAGGATGTTGAGCAGCCAATTTCTTCCCCCCCAGCCTCAGCATCTCAGGGGCAAGGTCAAGGCCGAGTCCGAAAGTGACGCGATCGGAATTCCGGCTGAGGGAAATAAGCAGATCCGCCGTACCGGTGGCGACATCCAGAACAGCGAGGTTTTTTCCTGCGGGAAGATGGTTGGCAAGACAGCGACGCCAGGCAACATCGCGCCTGAGCGAAAGCAGCCTGTTCAGAAAATCGTACCGGGGAGCGATCCGGTCGAACATCCGGGCATTTTCGCGCTGGCGGTCACTCAGCGAAAACTCCGCCGACTTTCCTGATGTACCGGTCGGCTTATCTTCATTCACAACAGTAGAATTCACTTCCATGTTTTGGCTTTCCCGGAGTCAGCTTCCGCCGCTCCCACAGCTCGGTCAATATACCGATTTCGACTGTCAACACAAGTCCGCCGATCAAAGTTGGATCAAAGCGGCTTGCCCGGTGTTACATTATTCCGTACCATGGCGCTAAAACCGGCTAAATATGAAAGGAACAGAATGAAATATCGTCGAGTGGGTAAAACCGGCCTGAAAGTATCGGAAATATCGTTGGGCGCCTGGCTCACCTATGGCGGCAGTGTCAAGTCAGACCTGGGTATCGAGATCATGCAACGTGCGGTTGAACTGGGGGTGAATTATATAGATATTGCCGACATTTATTCCGGAGGAAAAGCTGAGGAAGTAGTCGGACGGGCAATCAAGGGAATGACACGATCAGATCTGGTCATTTCAAGCAAGCTGTTCTGGCCCATGTCGGAAAATGTCAACGATCGTGGTCTCAGCCGTAAACATATAATGGAATCCGTTGAAAAATCACTTAAAAGAATCGGTACCGATTACCTTGATCTCTATTTCTGCCATCGTTTCGATCCGGAAACTGAAGTTGAGGAAACAGTTCGGGCAATGGACGATCTGGTTCGTCAGGGCAAGATACTATACTGGGGGACCTCGGTCTGGGAGGCGCATCAGATAGAACAGGCGGTCGGGGACGCCGGATCGCTCGGCTGTTATCTCCCGGTAGTGGAACAGCCATGCTACAATATGCTGGACCGGCATATCGAGCAGTACATCCTGCCAACCTGCGCTCGAAATGGTATGGGGTTGGTCGTATGGTCGCCTCTGGCTCAGGGTTTGCTTACCGGTAAATATGATAACGGCATCCCAGATGACAGTCGCGGCGGGAAAACAATATGGCTCAAGGGATACATGACAGATGAAAATCTCTCACGCGTAAAACAGATCGGGGCGGTGGCTCGAAAGA
Organism: Candidatus Zixiibacteriota bacterium; assembly: GCA_024278515.1. Lineage (GTDB taxonomy): Bacteria > Zixibacteria > MSB-5A5 > GN15 > FEB-12 > JAJRTA01. The sequence continues at coordinate 405 of JAJRTA010000166.1, read as the reverse complement.
TGAATATCACAACTTCCCAGCTGGCCCTGGCCTGGATTTTACGTTTGCCGGAAATCAGTTGCGCTATAACCGGAGCCACAAAGGTGAAACAAGTCGAGGAAAATGTGATAGCTTCCGAGATCGAACTTCCGCATGAAATAGTGGAAATACTTGAAAATATCCTATCTGAAACGAAACCGCAATAAGTGGCAGCATTGTTCAAGATAAGCAGGAGGATGAACCAAAAAGACCACAAGGAAACAACAAATGTTTAATAGTGTAGATGAGTTCGTAAAAAGCTGGGGGCAAATATCCAGCAGTACGCTGAAGATAATGCAGGCGCTGACTGATGAATCGCTGGCTCAGGCGGTTACCGATGATCACCGGACACTCGGCCGCATAGCATGGCATATCACCATGACCCTG
>JAJRTA010000165.1 GCA_024278515.1 Candidatus Zixiibacteriota bacterium | reverse complement strand
TTCGATCCAGACCGAGGGTCAGGGCGGCTACGTACCCGGAAAACTCCTGACCGAGGGTCAGCGGGGTGGCGTCCATCAGGTGGGTGCGCCCGATTTTGATAATGTCTTTGAAGGCCTCGGATTTCTTCTGCAAGGTATCACGCAATCGTGTCACCATCGGGATCAGCCGTCGATGTATTTCCTCGACCGCCGCAATGTGCATGGCGGTGGGGAAAGTATCGTTTGAAGACTGCCCCATGTTGACATGATCGTTGGGATGGATCGGGTCTTTGCTGCCCGGCTTGCCTCCGGCCATCTCGATGGCGCGATTCGAAATCACCTCGTTGGTGTTCATGTTGCTCTGGGTGCCGGATCCGGTTTGCCATACAACAAGCGGGAAATGGTCGTCAAGTTTACCTTCGATAACTTCGTCGGCCGCTTTGACGATCAAATCCCCTTTGTCTTTGGGCATTTTGCCGAGGTCCATGTTGACCAGGCAGGCGGCTTTTTTCAGGATACCCATGGCGCGAATAATCTCACGCGGCATGGTTTCGGTACCGATGCGAAAATTGGTCAGCGAACGGGCGGTCTGGCAGCCATAATACTTGTCGGCAGGCACTTTCATTTCGCCCATGGTATCAGTTTCTACGCGGTATTCCATATCTCCTCCGGTCTTTGTGCGAGCTTTTACAGGCTGATATTTTCGCCGGGTCAGTGTTTGAAATGCCTGACACCGGTGAAGACCATCGCGGCGCCCGCTTTGTCGGCCGCTTCAATAGCTTGTTCGTCCCCCTTTGATCCACCCGGCTGAATAATCGCCGTGACACCCGCCTCGGTGGCTACTTCGACTCCGTCGGGCATCGGGAAGAATGCGTCGGAGGCCATTACCGCTCCTCTGGCCCGGTCACCGGCTCGCTTGACCGCCATAAACCCGGAGTCGACCCGTGAGGTCTGACCCATGCCGATTCCAACCGTCGCGTTGTCTTTGGCCAGCACGATAGCGTTGGATTTGGTGTGTTTCACCACCTGCCAGGCAAACAACAGAGACTTGATTTCTTCATCGGTGGGAGCGCGTTTGGTTACGACTTTCAAGTTGGAAGCGTCGGTTTTGAGCGTGTCGCCGTCCTGAACCAGCAGGCCGCCCCGTATGAATTTGTAAACTGAAAACTCCGACGGCATACCTTCAGTTATGGAAGGCAGGGCCAGCAGGCGCCTGTTCTTCTTTTTTTTGAGAAGTTTGAAGGCTTCCTCAGAATAAGATGGCGCTATGATACATTCTACAAAAGGAGTTTCATGAAGTACCCTGGCGCAGTCCATATCGACTTCGCGATTCAGCCCGATAATCGAACCAAAAGCCGACAGCGGATCTGACTCGTAAGCGGCCTGATACGCTTCGGCAATTGTAGCGCCGATTGCCGCCCCGCACGGGTTGGCATGTTTCAGCACACAGGCGAACGGTTCCTTGAAATCCAGAATCAGGTCCAAAGCGGCATCGAGGTCGCCGTAGTTGTTGAAAGAGAGTTCCTTGCCGGAAAGAACCTCCGCATCCAGAAGAGTCGGCCAGGTGTTGCCGTCATAAGAATACACCGCGGCCTGCTGGTGGGGGTTTTCACCGTAACGCAGTTGACTGCGGAACGAGTAGGTCGGAGCGAGAATGGTCGGGAACCTGCCGGTTTCACCGCCACGTCCGCAACGATAGTAAGTCGCGATGGCGTTGTCGTAAGCGGCGGTAAAAGCAAACGCCTTACCGGCGCATTCTTTTCTGAACTTCAGGTCGGTAGCGCCGTCATTGGCTTCCATCTGTTCGATAAGGCGATCATAGTCGGCCGGGTCGACCACCACGGTCACTGAAGCGTAATTTTTCGATGAAGCGCGGAGCATCGAAGGGCCGCCGATATCGATATTCTCGATGATGTCCTCATCGGTGGCGTCTTCGCGCGCGACTGTCTCTTTGAACGGGTACAGATTAACAATTACCAGATCGATCGGACGATAGTCATGTTCGCCGAGCTGGTCCATGTCGCCCGGGTTGTCGCGGCGGCATAGAATCCCGGCATAGATTTTCGGGTGTAGTGTCTTTACCCGGCCGCCCATGATCTCCGGCTCGCCGGTGAAAGTGGAAACCGAGATTACCTGCACTCCGGCCTCTTTGATTTTTTTCATGGTGCCGCCGGTGGACAGGATCTCAACCCCCATGGCGTCGAGCTTTTTGGCTAAATCCTCGATTCCGGTTTTGTCCGATACCGAGATTATCGCTCGTTTTATCTTCACCTTATCATTAGTCATGTTTTAACTTCCTGTTATCAGTCTTTGTGCTTCGCGATATCGGCGAGCGGTGGCCTCGACAACTTCATCCGGAAGTTCCGGTCCCGGCGGTTTACGGTCCCAGTCCAGTCCCGCGAGGTAATCACGAATCGGTTGTTTGTCAAAGGAGGGCTGGCTTTTGCCCACTTCATATTGATCAACCGGCCAGAAACGGCTGGAGTCAGGCGAGAGGACTTCGTCAATCAGAATAAAACGATCATCCTTGAAGCCGAATTCGAACTTGGTGTCGGCAATGATGATCCCTTTGGTCAAAGCGTACTCGGCTGCTTTGGTGTAGATATTGATCGAAGCGTCACGGCACATCGTGGCCTGTTCGTCGCCGATCGTTGAAACCAGCTCCGCGTAGCTGATGTTCTCATCGTGGCCGGAGTCGTTTTTCGTGGACGGCGTAAGAATTACCTCGGGCAGTTTCTCCGATTCCTGCAATGTTTTGGGAAACTGGAAGCCGTGCACTTCGTGAAGCCCTTCACTGCGCGCCTGAAGAAGCTCCTTCCACATCGAGCCGGAAATATAGCCGCGGACAATACACTCGCAGTCAATCCGTTTGGCTTTGATCACGATCATGGAACGGCCTTCGAGTATATCACGATACTTTTGCAACTCCTCCGGGTATTCATCGACATTGGCGGTAATCAGGTGGTTCTCGACCGTATCCTTGAGAAAATCGAACCAGAACAGGGACATCGCGGTCAGGACCCGGCCCTTACCCGGGATACCATTGGGCAGAACCACATCGAAAGCGGAGATACGATCCGTGGTTACGAACAACAAACGATCGCCGAGATCGTAAACATCACGTACCTTGCCTTGCACCAAAAGGGGGAACTCTTTTATGTCCGTGGTCAACACTATATTATTCTCATTTGTCAAGGTTGTACTCTCCTTTGATAAGCTTTTGCAGGACTCGGGGGTAAAGTTTGTGCTCCTGCTCGAGCACTCGCGCCGCTAAGCTGTCGGGTGTGTCGTCCGGAAGGACGGCCACACGTTTCTGTTCCAATATCTCTCCGTTGTCATATATCTCGTCTACGATGTGAACCGATGCTCCTGATTCTTTTTCATGCGCCGCCAGCACCGCCTCGTGAACATGGTGACCGTACATTCCCTTTCCGCCGTATTTTGGCAGCAGGGCGGGGTGGATGTTCACAATCCGGTTGCGGTATGCTCGCACCACTTCCGGGGGCAACAGGCTGAGATAACCGGCCAGAGCGATATAATCAATATCGTGATCATGAAGTATGCCGACCAGTTCTTTACCGGCTTCCTCCGGTGTCGGGTATTTGTTGATCTTGAAGACAAACGACTCAATGCCTGCTTTGGCCGCGCGTTCAAGGCCGTACGCTTTGCGTTTACTGCTCACGACCAATGCGATTTCAGCCGACAGGATACCGGTTTTAGTGGCATCTATCAGAGACTGAAGGTTGCTTCCGCCGCCGGAAATGAACACCGCGATTTTTGGTTTTGACTCGTTCGACTCCATATAAGCTACCAACTAATTCAACAGGGGGGCAATATAAAGAGCGGACAGTCTCTGTCAACGGATTATGGAATCGGACTTTCTCCCC
>JAJRTA010000164.1 GCA_024278515.1 Candidatus Zixiibacteriota bacterium | reverse complement strand
GAGATTGCCAAAAGCAAGATGGATCTCGAACGGGAGAAGCTGGCCCTGGACCTGGCGGTCAACGGTTTTCATGCCTGGAGCAGCATGTATGACAAGATTGCGGGGGGGATCAAAGGCGATTTCACCGAACGGGGAGAAACCAAAAAGATCTCGATGGGACAGGTAGCCACGAAGATGTCCGATCCGGATCGTGATATCCGCCGGCAGGCCTTCAAGTGTATGCTTGAAGGCTGGGAGAAAGAAGCGGAACAGACAGCTATGGTTCTGAACAACCTCGGCGGCTTCAAACTCTCTTTGTACAAACATCGTGATTGGGATTCACCGTTGTTTGAACCGCTGGTCATGTCTCGCATGCAACAGAAGACACTCGATGCAATGTGGGAAGTGATACGACAGGAAACCCCGAGACTGAAACCGTACATCGAGGCCAAGAAAAAGCTGCTGGGTATAGATAAGTTTTCATGGTTCGATCAGTTTGCTCCCTGCGGCAAGGTCGACAAGATGTACAGTTTCGAAGAGGCCGGAGATTTTATTGTCGCTCAGGCGAAGGAGTTCTCCTCGGAAATGGCCGGGTTCATGCGTATGGCTCTTGACAAACGCTGGGTGGAAGCTGAGGATCGGCCCGGGAAGCGGGCCGGGGGGTTCTGCACTTCGTTCGGGCCGATCAAGGAGTCACGTATTTTCATGACCTATGCCGGGACATTCGAAAACCTGCTGACGCTCGCCCACGAACTGGGCCATGCTTATCATCAGTGGGTGCTGAAAGATCGTCCGATGTTTGCCTCCGGTTACCCGATGAACCTGGCCGAGACGGCTTCAATTTTCGCCGAGACACTGGTTGTCGACGCGGCCCTGGCGGCCGAGGATGATCCGCAAACGAAGATGATGCTCCTGGAACAAAAGCTGCAAAATGCGTACACTTTCTTCTGCGATATCCATTGCCGCTACCTGTTCGAAAAGAGCTTTTACGCCGAGCGCAAAAAAGGAACAGTCTCACGAGAACGCCTGAGCGAACTTATGCTCGACGCCCAGCGGCGCGCGTTCCAGGGGTTGCTCGATGAATCCGGGATGCACCCTCTGTTCTGGGCGTCCAAACTGCACTTCTATATCACCGAAGCGCCGTTTTACAACTATCCTTACACTTTCGGTTACTTGTTCGCCGGTGGTGTTTACGATCGGGCGAAACGGGAAGGGCAGGCTTTTGCCGACAAGTACGCCGCCCTGTTGCGCGACACCGGGTCCATGACTACTGAAGAAGTGGCCCAAAAGCATCTCGATGTCGACCTGACCACCGATAAGTTCTGGGTCGATGCGGTCAATCGTTCGCTGGCCGATGTTGACGAGTTCGTGAAACTGGCACAGAACCTGTAACGAATGTTAACAGGCTGTTCAGGATGCACTCCGGTCGGATAAGACGAGCTCCGACCGGAGAGCCATCTGTTTTTATCGTCCCCTCCGACTTGACAGAATCAGCTTTCCGGGTATCTTAATTGTAATACCTCAAATCCTCTCGGAGGAATTACATTGTACTCGAACAAACCAACACTAATTAAAACCGTGTCCTATCTGATTCCGTCTATTTTAGCCTTATCTGTTTGTCTGGCATCTATGTCCTATGGGGTACCGCCGACCCCGGAATTATACGAGCAACTCAAACAGACCGGACAGCTTGAGCAACTGGTCGAACGTCAAGCCGAAGCGCGTGCTCGGGGCATCGACAATCCCCGGCGCGGGTATTTGCATCTCGATGATAAGAGTGGTCGAAAACTCAGGTTCGATCCGAACAACCCCGACACACTGAGAGCTCTTGTTATTATGGTTGATTTTTCTGATAACCAGGCATCGGACGGTGGGGTTTTTGTTCAGCCGCCTGAATATCAGCTGCAGCTTTTTTCTTTCGATGAAAACGACAATTATTATTCATTAAGCGAGTTGTATCGTGATAATTCCTTTGGTGGCTTCATTCTCGAAGGTGATGTGGTCGGTTGGTACCGCATGCCGCAGACTTACGCTTACTATGTAAACAACCAGAACGGTTGGGGGAGCTGTCCTCAGTGTGCGGCTCAGATGGCCTCTGATGCTGTTGAAGCCGCCGACCCTGATGTCGATTATTCCCAGTACGACGGTGACAACGACGGCGTGGTGGATGGTCTGTTCATCATTTATGCCGGTGAAAGCGCCGAGTGGATAGGTGGCACGGCGGTTATGTGGTCACACATGGGCTGGCTGTGGCATAGTAACTACTATGACGGTATCTGGATAGAAATGTATACTTGCGAACCTGAGGAGCAGGGAGGCGAGATCAGCTCTATGGGTGTTTTCGCGCATGAGTACGGACACTATTTGGGCCTGCCGGATCTGTACGATGTAGATTATTCGTCAAATGGCATAGGCTACTGGTCTCTGATGTCGTTTGGAAGCTGGAACGGCAACTGGGGGGAGAATCCCGCTTACTTCGACGCCTGGAGCAAGTCGGAACTGGGTTTTATCAGCCCTGTACAGGTTGCACAAAACCTTTGGGATGTTGCAATCCCCGACGCTCAGTATAATCCGGTCGCATATCGGGTTTGGGAAAACGGTGATGCCGGGTCAGAATATTTCCTTGTCGAAAACCGTCAGGCTAGCGGTTATGAATGGGATTTGCCCGGTTCCGGAATGTTGATCTGGCATATCGATGAAAGTGTGTGGGGGAATGATAACGAGCCTCATTATAAAGTTTCTTTGGAGCAGGCCGACGGTCGCTGGGATCTGGAGGCCAAATTCAACAAAGGGGATGCCGAAGATGCCTGGTCCCCGGCCACACAGACGGACTTCAATGATCTGTCCACACCCAACAGTCGCAAATGGGATGGTTCATCCACCAAGACATCGGTCTGGAATATCTCGGCATCGGATTCGATTATGTACGCCAACCTGGATATCAGCTACTCAAGGCCTCGATTCTCATTGTTCGACTACACTATTTCTGATGTCCAGTACGGCAACGGCGATGGTTATGTAGATCCCGGCGAAACGGTTGAGTTTACCTGTACGGTTTTGAATCAATGGCTGACGGCAACCAATATTACATCAACGATGTCGTCGGATAATACCGCTATATTTTTCGACGACCCGGTCGGCGATTTCGGGACCATTACCGGTGAAGGGGGGACAGGAGATAACAACGATAATCCGATCGTATTTACTGTTCCCGTCGACTTTGCCCCATGCCTGGATTCATTTTTTCTCGAATTCAGCTACGACAATGCCTACCGTCCGGATACGGTCAGGTTTATGCTTAATGTCGGTCCGCCTCAGGTGCTGGTCGTGGATGACGACAACGGCGAGGTATGGGAGCAGGCTTTGGTCGGTCTGTTGTTTGAAAGACGCATCACTTATGATGTCCATGACAAGCTGCAGGAGGGTTCACCCACCGGG
>JAJRTA010000163.1 GCA_024278515.1 Candidatus Zixiibacteriota bacterium | reverse complement strand
TATCTCGGCAACAACGAAGAATCCGACGGGCTTACCATGCTGATGCCGGAGGTCGATCTCAACGAAGCGATCAGTTGGCGCGAGTTCGGTATCGCCACCCGTGCGGCGGCCGAGCGGGAAGCGGGACGGGAGCTTTCGGAAGCGGAAGAGTCGTCGTTCTGGATGAACAAGGCGGTTGATTTCATTGTAAACAATCCCGGCAAGTTCTTAGACCTTATCTGGCGCAAAACAGTTTATCTGGTGGCCGGCCTGGAAAACTCCGATAATCTGGATATTTACTATCAGCGTAACTTGTCTCGTATTCTGTCGCTGACCCTCTGGAAGGTGGATGGCTGGTTTTACTTCCCTTTCGGTCTGATTTTGCCGCTGGCTTTGATCGGTATTTTTGCGTATCGCGCACGCTGGCGTGATTTGTTGCCTCTGTACCTGTTTCTGATTGCCTATATTCCTACGATAGTGCTTTTCCTGGTGACCGCCCGGCACCGGTTGCCGCTGGTGCCGTTTTTGATAATTCTGGCCTCGGCGGCCGTTGTCGCAATGGTGAAGAGAATCGGGATTCAGAGTGTGCTCCAGTGGGCAACTGTATTCATACTGGGGCTGGGCGCTCTCTATTTCTTTAACAAGACCTACTACGAACTGGCTGTCGGCAGTGTATTCCAGGTACATTTCAACAACGGCATCCGTCTCGAAGCAACCGGTGACCTGCCCGGAGCCGAACGTGAGTACCTCGAGGCGGACCGTCAGTATCCATACTCTCCGACACTGGTCAATAATCTTGGTTTTGTGCAATATCGTCTGGGCAAGATCGAGCAGGCTCGCGCCTGTTATAACCGGGGGCTGGCGCTTGATTCCACATACGCCCCGCTTTACAATAATCTTGGTCTGATTGTAATGGATGAGAAACAATATGATTCAGCCCTGACTCTTTTTCGCAAGGCGCTTAAATTATATGATCCGGCCGCGACCTTGCCGAATGAGCTGGGACAGGTTTGCGTAAACATGGCCGATCTGTACGAAATCATGGGCCAGCCGGACTCGGCGGGAGCGGCTTACCGTGAGGCTATGACGGTGGCCCCTTCTCTGGCCCGGGCTTTCACACGCGCGGCGGCGTTTTATGCCCGGCAGGGAGAGTTCGAGCTTTGCGATTCCCTCTATAAAGAAGGTCAGAAAAGATACGATCTGTCGGCCATCGACCATTTCAACTGGGGTCTGTCATTTTTTAACCGGAAAGAGTACGCCAACGGTATCTGGCACATGGAAGCGGCGCTCGACCGTAATCCCGGGATGTATCAGGCCTGGTACACGATCGGGTGGGCCTACTACCAGGTTGGGGAACCACGTGACAGTATCAATCAGTTCCTTGATCGTGCTCTTGAGATCGATTCAGCCTATCAACCTGCCCTTGATTTGAAATCGGTTATAGAGCAACGGGGCTTCTGAGAAGCAGACACTTTCCCGTCTGGTTAATGGCTTTGACGGTAAAAACTGAGATTATTCTGACGGTTCGATAATAAATGCGATCTGATTATCAGCAGGAGAAATGTGTGGTGACCAAAAAAACAGAAGGTCATTACGGCTCCCCTGCCGGTTTCCATGAACAGTTATAGCGGTGCAGGGACTTGAACCCCGGACACGCGGATTATGATTCCGCTGCTCTAACCAGCTGAGCTACACCGCCATTTCAGATCGCGTAAATCTATACCAATATCGGTAATTGTCAACAGTTTTCAATTCGCTTGTCAAGCCGATCGTCCGGAGGATCCCCAAGACAGCGGGCCACTGTTTCTTCCAGATGAGTCAGGTCGATACAGGTATTCTTGCATGGTCCTTCCGGCCGCTGATTCGGAATGCCGATCACCGGCACGAATGGATTGACCTCCCTGAAACCGGAGATCAGATCCCGTTCACAGGCGATAGCCAGTACCAGCTTGGGTCGTGTCTCGCGAATGGATTTACGCGCCGCCGCCCCGCCGTCGCAAACAGCCATTTTGAACCCATGACGGTCACGCAACTGGCGCAGACGCGCATTGTTCTCGCGGGTCAGACAGCGTGGCATCAGGACCAGTAACCGATCAGCCGGAATCAGGGTGGGTACGGCGGTGACAAAAAGATTGTGGACTTTCAAAAATGAATTGGTCAGCCGGTCGGTCGATACGCCAAGTATTTTCCCCAGTCCTACCACCAGTGAGAGGAGACGATTTATGAGACGAGGGACCGCGATCAGTCTGGTCAGGGGGCGTTTCGTGATTGCCGACCAACTGAAAAGAATTATCCAAACAATCATAACAGCGGCGAACGCCCAGAATGCAAAGGCCAGCAGCTTAGGCCACAACGGACCATATTGCGACAAGCGCGGGCTGATCAGCCAGATAAACAGGCCGACCGCCCCTATCAGAACAGCCACGGCCAGCACCACCAGCCCCATGAACAGACGGGCGCTCGATTCGGTGGATTCGGTCGCACTGGTGCCGTCCCAGTCTTCCCACTCGTCGCCGAGTTTGCGGTCGGACACACGATTTTTTTTGATCGATTCGCTCATACACAGATAGTACGTAAACTGACGGTTGTTTTCAATCAGTTAATGAAATCTCACAGAGACTGCAACCGCCTGAGGGGAAACTTCTCAGCCAGCATTCTGGAATGTTGCTTGCGTTCCATCCGTTGTCTGAACCGTTCCGGGGCGGAGCTATGCAACTCTTTTTCGAAATCGGTTTCTGGAATCGCCGGCGGTACTTCCAGTGTTCGGCCGTTTTCGTCGATAGCCACGAAAGTAAGAAATGATGACGCACAGACCCGACGTTCACCGGTTTTCAAATCCTCGCTGACTATGCTGACATATACTTCCATCGAAGTCTTATGCGTCCAGGTAACGAAAGATTCAAGGCAGATCATCTGACCTACAATTATAGGATACAGAAAATCAACGGAATCGGTTGAGGCTGTAACCACCTGCAGGCGGGCATGGCGGAAGGCGGAAATAGATGCAATATCGTCAATGTAACTCATCACCTTACCGCCGAACATCGTCCCCAGCGCGTTGGAATCCGGCGGTAGAACAAGCATGGCTTTTACCGTCCGCGATTGCGATATTTTTTTTGGTTCCATAAAACCTCTTGTAACTGTGGTGTAATCATGGTACTGATGTCAAATAAGGATCGCCCCGCTCCGGGTCAAGTTGTTTATGGAGTGAACCCGGCTGACAAGAACCAGAAGGTTTGGACAAAAAAACGAAGGAGTTTCACCCTCACAATGAAACTCCTTCAGACCCCACCTCTTAGATACCCTTCACCGCCATACTGTATCTAGAGTAACTAACTTCGCCTTTATTCTTAACAAGTTATGTGCCGTATTCGGATTTCCGCCGATAAAAGCACGTAAGCTTCTATGCCGCAATAAATTAAAAATGCGTCGTAACTAAAGCAACATAACCACTTCAGGGACAGTTTCGCAGTAACTGCGCCTGCAACTCTCCTGAAAACAGCCCGCCGCGACCACAATGTGTTGATTTGCAAGTGATTATGTCAGACACGCAGTAATCGGACGATTCCTGCGTTTTTTTATGTAATCAGGCTGTAACGCAGAAAGTGCGCTTATTTCCTGCGCGGCATATGCACCGATTCGTTGTGGAGGCCGTGAGCCGCCTCCATCAGTGATTCGGAAATCACGGGATGTCCGAAAGTCAGCTCACCAAGCTGTCGTGCTGTCAGCTTTTGTCTGATAGCCAGCGCGGCGGTGTGAATAATCTCCGTGGCATGACTGCCGATCATGTGTACACCCAGCAGCCGGTCCGTTTTCTTGTCGGCGACCAGTTTGACTTCACCGGAAAGCTCATTCTCGGCCTGCGCTTTACCTAAAGTACGGATCGGAAACTTACTGGTGATCACGTCGTACTTAGCACCGGCCTGTTCTTCGGTCAGACCGACCGAGGCAACTTCGGGATGGGTGAAGATAACCGACGGCACGCCGAGGTAATCTTTTCCGGCCTTCCCTCCGAGGGCGTTATCAACCGCCACTGTACCGTCGTGAACGGCGGTATATGCCAACATGATTTCACCGCGCACATCACCGATGGCGAAGATGTTTTTGATATTGGTGCGCATATCGGCTCCGGTGTGGATAGAGCCGTTTTTGTTGAGCTTCAGGCCGAGATCTTCCAGCCCGAGTTCTTCGGTATTGAAAGCCCGTCCCACAGCCATCAGAACCTGGTTGGCTTCGAGGGTCTTACCGTTTGACAATTCAGCCAGCACCCCTTCACCACCCGGTCCTATTGAATCCACTTTCGTATTAGTAAACAGCTTAACTTTTCTCTTCTTCAGCTCACGTTCGATCAGGCGGCTCGTGTCGGAATCTTCCAGAGGCAGGGCGCGGGGCAGCATCTCTACCATCCGAACCTCGACATCGAGCATCGACAGCATGAACGCCCACTCGCATCCGATCACGCCCGCGCCGACAATGAGAATCGACCGGGGCAATGATTCAGCGGCCAGAAGATGATCGGAGGTGAGAATACGAACGCCGTCGATGGGAAAGGCCGGTATATTCATCGACCGCGAACCGGTGGCAATAATGATATTTTTGGCAGTCAGTTTAGTTTCGCCGCCCTCTTCATCGGTGACGACCACATGTTTGCTGTTCACTATACGGCCATAGCCGTTAAAATGGTCGACCCCGTGCGACTTGAAAAGCTGCCCGATTCCGCCGACCAGGGCGCCGACAATTTTCTCCTTACGCGCAAGTATCGCGCTCCAGTCGTATCCGAACTCGCCCGACAGCCGCAGGCCGAACGAATCGGCTTCTTTCAGTTTTTGATATTGAACGGCTGAAGCGATAAGAGCCTTGGAAGGAATACAGCCCTTGTTGAGACAGACGCCGCCGAGCCGGTCAACTTCGACCACGGCCACCTTTGCGCCTTTGATAGCGGCTCTTATTCCGGCCGTGTATCCACCCGGGCCGCCGCCGATTATCACTATATCATAGGTATCGATTTTGACAACTCCTTGCAATTATTCAAGCACTTTCGGATGACCAAAGTAGCACGCTTTGGTTCCGCTGACAAGAGACAAACAGTTTTTTGTCGGAGCCGGTTCCGTAAACTATGGACATGGTACCGGGGGCGGACCGGACAAAAACATATAATCAATCAGGTGGACGAGGTCCGATATATCGATTGCCTCTCCGGAATCGCCGTTGATATCGGCTTCTTCCAGACATACCGGCTCAGGGCCGCCGGCAAACATATACTCGACCAGAAAGACCAGATCGCTGATATCCAGCGGCAGGCCCCCGGAGTTGTTGATATCCCCGCGAATATTACAGCAGCCGCCGACAAAGCTCACGGTCAGGATTTCAGAATGAGGCGAGAACTGCCCGCTGATATCCTCGGCAATCAAAAGGTACTGGTAGCTTTGCAGAGCATCAACGCCGGGATCGAACAAAGTATCACCCGCCACGCCCGGGCCGGCTAAGGACCCGGCCGGGTCGTCGATGCGGAAAAACGAACCTTCCGAAGGAACCATGCGCCGGTAAACATGGACAGTGGTGGCCGGGGCGGTGTTCCATGTGATTTCGATTTCCGTTTCGGAGATGAACCGTCCGGACTGGAAAACCGGAACAGGCGGCAGTGTTACGGCCTGTAAAACTATATTCTCCTGCTGGAATGAATTGTTCGGGATCAGGCCGGAAAGGACAAATGACTCTCCCTGTCCCAGATCGTAAAAGTGATAAGCATAGGGATTACCGGCCGCTTCGGACTGATAGTTCTGGAAATCATCAAACCAGTTGCCGGATTCGTAACCGGCGCCGATTGAACTCTCAATTCTGATTTCTTCGTCGGTATTATCCAAAAAACCGAAAAACAGAATTGCTCCATTCGGCGGCACACTGTTGTCGGATCGCTCGACCGTCCCGAAGATGGAGCCCTGGGCGGCCACCGTCCCGGTCGTTGCGACAACGATTATGAGAGCGAGTATTATGAGTAATATGTCAGTCTGAACCGGTCTCAATCGATTTTTTCCTAAACAGCCGTACCTGATCCTTACTATAATATAACATAATAATCGGAATTTGGCGCCCGGAAATCGAGTTGATCTGCGGAAAACCGGTCCGAACTTATGTTCCTTGCCTGTCTTGCGAATAATCTGTAATTTGGGTCCCGGGTAAACAGATCGACCGATCCGATCGTCGATTTACGTTAAGGAGATAATGTTTGCGAGATTTATCCGTCATTTCGGTCATATTCGGTATTCTGCTTATGTTGTCCTGCGGGAGTACGGAATTGCCGCTGACCTATAACAATATCCGCGGTTCCGGGAGCCTGATCACCGTACCGGTGGAGAATCTCGGTCCGTTTCACTCGGTGCGACTGAACACGGTGGGTGATGTGAACCTGATGTTCGGAGTCACCGACACCGTGACCGTAACCATCAACCACAATCTTTTTCGGTTTATCACCACGGAAGTTGATTCCACCGGAACGCTGGTGATCGGACTGAAAACACCGAAAGAAGTCCGGGTAACCAATCAGAGCCTGACCGTTGATATCACCATGAGCACACTTCGGAAAGTCACCCTCGGCGATCAGGGGGTGGGCACGATCAGAGCCGACAGCACCCGGTTCACGGTACCGGAAGTAGAACTTCTGCTTGAAGGAACCGGGGACATGAGCTTCGACCTGAATGTCGACCATCTGACCACGACTCATCTCGGGGAGGGGAATATCACCCTGTCCGGTACGGCCCAGCGACACGAACTCGAATTGACCGGTATCGGCGAAGTTCAGGCTTACGAATTAGCTACCGACAGTTGTTTTGTGACAAACGAGGCCGAAGGTGACATCAGGGTACAGGCGGTCGAGTATATCAATGCGGAAATAAACGGATCGGGAAACGTTTACTACCGGGGAAGCCCGGCCATAGATGTTACCGTTACCGGAACCGGTGAACTGATCGACGATAATTAGACAGTGTCTCTTTCAGATACTTTAAAGTAACACACACCGTCACGTTACTTACACTTCTCTCTCGTCGGGGCCATCGTACTCGTAAGGAGGCGGGCCGAGTCTGCGCATCGGTTTCTCACGGGTCATTTCTTCATAGGCATGAGCCAGCAAGCCGGGCAGTCGTGAAATGATGAAGAACCCTTTGCCCAGCCGCCAGTCGAAGCCCATATCGGAAATCACCGCCGCGATAGCGCCATCGACATTGATCGGGAGCGATCGACCGGTTTTCTCGGCCAGGGATGTTTCGAGAGCGCGGCAAAGGTCGATATGGCGGCCGCCATAGCCATGCCGTTCGGCGATCTGAAACAGCTTGCCGGTGCGCGGGTCGGTTTTATGCAGACGATGTCCGAAGCCGGGCATCCGTTTTTTCGTTTCCCTGAGCCAGTCGACAATCCGGTCGGCCAGAACCGACACCTCGTCATCTTTGGCCGTCCATTCCTGCATGATCCGGGCCGACTGTTCGATCGCTCCGCCGTGCGAATCACCGATCACCAGCACACCGCCGGCAATGGCCGCGTTCAGTGAATTGCCGCCCGACATAACAGTGCGCGCGCCCAGCACCGACGGCGGTGAAGCGCCGTGATCGATCGATGACACCAGTATGGCGTTCATCAGCTCCGCTTCGGCCCGGCCCGGTTTCTCACCTTTGAGAATCAGGTAGACCGCCTCGGCATACGACAGGTTCTCCATGATGTCGGTTATATCATAGCCGCGGACGCGAATTTTACCCGGCCCGATATCGGTGATTGCGGTTTTCCACTTGTCTTCGCTCATTACTTTTCCCCTGTCTTTATTGTCCGTTGTCCGGCGGCCTCAGAAACTCTCCGTTGATCGCACGTTCCACAAAATCCAGCCACCGCGCCTGCAGTGAATCGGGACTGAGATGGAGTATTCCCTTGCAGGCCAAATCCCAGTCCGCCTCGGCGCGATACAGATAACGCAAGCCTTCGATTTTGAAATCAAGCACCAGGTAATGCACAAACGATGCGGCAAGGGCGGATTGATATCGTTCCTTGTTGGCATCGACTGTTGTGTCCACGGCCAGTTCGGCCAGCGGGATCAGGCTGTCATGCTGGTAGAAGTTCCAGGTAAACTCGTGATAGTTCTG
>JAJRTA010000162.1 GCA_024278515.1 Candidatus Zixiibacteriota bacterium | reverse complement strand
CACGGCAGGGCGAAGGCTGTTTTTTTCTCGATTGGAAGGCTCCTACGGACGGCGGCAAGCCGAGCGCGTACAGGGTCATGCGCCGCATACGTCCCGACGGGCCGTGGGAAGATGTCGCGACGGCGGTGATTACGGAAATAACCCTTGTCGACCAGGAACGGGGCAAGGAATGGGAATATCGCATCGTAGCGATAAACAAGTCCGGCAAAGGCGAACCCACAACACCGTCTTGGCGGTGCTGTAGATGTAAGAACAAAAGGTAGTAATTTTAGGATGCCTACAGAAAATACTTAGAGTTTTTTATGCCTATTGTCCCAAAACTGTTACTCATAAACCGAACAGGTTGGCTTCTCCCTTTTCTATTTGTCTTTGCCATAATGTGTAAAGATGCTTGTTCGACATCAAGCCAACCTGTCTCTAAATTCGTTGCACAAACTGTGCAGTGTGGAGCCGGGAAATCAATTTGTCGCCTCATAGTAAATAAAAAATGTACATCAGACAGTTTTTTGATTGATATCAGTGGAATCGAAGATTCTGTCTTATACGAACCGTCAATCAAAGGAGACACCATTTTTCTAATGATCACAGAAGTTGGGGGTGTTAGTGTTCGAACAGCATCTCAAGTTTCTGGAGCAGATGCATTCCATATTGCGGTATGTTATGGAAGCGATACAGCCTGGTTTCGTGTTCTAAACAACAACGGGAAACTGTCGGTTATGCAAGAGCGGAGGGCATCATTTGTTGTTTTACAAATGCCCGTGTCATTACCTGAGGAAGTGTTGTGGATTCAGTTCGACGGTAATGAAGGTCACGGTGATACGATTAAAAAGATAGCTGCCTCGATTGAAGGAATGGCTGAGATCATTCAACTCGAAAATGGCCTATATAATTGTGTGGGATCAACAATTTCTAAGGTCAGGATCAGAAGATGGTGTGTTAACGGGAATGCAACTGGCACAATTCTATTCCTTCGGTTATTTGACGTCAAGTATGCAAAGCAGGTAACGGCGATACTTGATGAGTATCAATAATTGCTCATGATGGAACTTTCTGATAAAGAGAAACGTTTGATCACTCGATCAAGAAAACTGTGGTATAAACCATACAGAATAAGTGTATGGCTTTTCTCTCTCATTGGTGCGCTTTTGACCGCTGTATTGGTCGTCATGATATCAACCGATCTGCAACAGCGGCATGCATACCAGGAACAACTCGCTCAACTCAGAGAAGCGGAGCGCGATTCGATGCCCACCAGATTTATTTCAGCTTCCCAACGGGAATCTGTCGAGGGACTGCTTAAAGCTCACATAGATGCTTATCTATTTACGATTGACTCGCTTGACCTATCACCAAATGTATTAGGCTTCGTACTCAATATCGACATTCGCCCAACAGGTGTGCCCGGATTTCGATCAAGCTTCAACAAACTGGATCTGTTCACTGATTGTGGATGTGAAAACGAAGGATTTTTTAATCTCCTCACGTTAGAGATTGATCCGACAACAACCCGTGCTTGTGTTACCTCATCGGCTGAAGCCATGACACTAGCACAATATAAAACCTTAAGCCGTCACTCTTCTGAAAAATGAAGAAGTGACATAGAAAGGATGAGAACTATGAAAAAGGGTTTCACAAAGGTTATCGGTTCGGTCGTAGTGGCTGGTCTGATATTTGCATCGAATGTTGGAGCGCTGACAGCCGCATGTGAACGTTTCGCAAGCAGCGCTGGTCCGGGCACGTATGACAGCGTATATTGGGCCATTCAGTGTTTGGCTTCCAGTATGACCGACTTTCTCGAAGTAGCTGGGTTCTAACTCGGCGTTTGCTGAACACGACCATTAACGGGGCGAGTTCTTGTGAATAGTAGTAAGAAGGTGATTACCAGTGCGCAGTGAATATCGACTGTCAAGTCGGTACCGGTTGAAGGCTTGTTACCAACGAAACATGATGATCGGTATGGCCGTTGCCATAGTCATTGTTGTTTTGCCGGTATGTTACTTTAACCGGCAATCTACGCCGGCATCTACTTCACAGCTGTCGTTTCAGGACATTTATGTTCAGGACCATGCGATGATGACACCAATATCAGTATTACCGACTAAACGTAATGTAGGTGGGAGGGCTCAACAATCGGACGGATTCGTTGGTCAGTTTGGAATCAAGCTGAGAATTATTCCTGATGGACAAGTAGCCCCTGTTCCAAAAACTCCCCCTCCAAAAGTATATGCACAAGAACTCGCCCCTGTTCTTATAGATCCGAATGTTTCAATTTCGGATCTGGATGAGGGGAAGGCTGGCGTCTATGTGCCTGAAGACGCTCTCTATTCTTTTGAACTCAAGGAACGTGCTCCCGAGGAACCAATCAACCGCCCCTGTTCCGTGCTAACAAAAGTTGATCCCGAATATCCCCGCGTTGCTGAAGATGCCAGCAAAGAAGGTCAGGTGGTCTTAATACTTCCAATTGATGCGTCGGGTAATAAATCGATTTTCCCAGATGACCTTAGTCGCGATTTTGCGAAACGAGGATACCGAGTACGGACACTCAAATATGAAGTTGCCGGAGGGATCGAGCGAGAGTTTAATGTTGTAATCGCAAGGGAAGAACCGGCCGATTGGTTTTTTGCGAGCAATCTCTTAAAGGTGATCCCACAATGGACCTTCACCCCGTGGATCGAAAACAGCAGGCCCGTCTCTGCATTTCTGACGATCAGATATGACTATTGTCTCGCACAACACTGCTCGCGATACGAATTCATAGGGAATGTCTCGACCTCAACTCGCTTTTGACAATAATCAGACTTTTCCACTTTGTTTTCGTTGTTCCTTAGAAAAACTACTTGGCCGGAACCCCTTGTGGGTTCCGACTCTCCGATTGCTCCCTGTCATGTAACAGCGGCGGGTCACATGGATTCGTCGGCACGAATCCGCAGGACCCCCGCAACAGAGAAGAATGGATCGTCATGCCGGACCTGATCCGCCATCAAATCCCACACGAGAAATAGTGGGCATTCTTTCTCAGGGCATTGGCAGGTACGAAACATACGCCGAGCACAAAAACAATTTTTCCTGGAAGGTGTGGGCCCCAAACAAAATCCCTTCTATGGAGGAGTGTCTCCACCGCTTATTGGGGGAATGTCAATCGTACTTTATCCTTGCCCGAAAATCCGGTTTTTCTTAGTTTTTCCTCGATGTTTGACACCCGAACAAGGTTCAGGTCCTGCAGGGTGGGTCTGTTTTCGGTCCCATCGTTTCAGCGTATAATCCCGTGGAAAATAATCAACAATTTCTATCATAGTGAGGCGACGTGGGTTTTATTGGGAACTTAATCAACGAAGCGACAGGTTATGTCTGGGGCTGGCCGGAAATCTTCCCGGCCATGATAGTTCTGCTGTTGGGCACCGGATTGTTCATGTCGTTCCGGCTCGGCTGGATTCAACTACGAAGACTCAAACATGCAATCGATATAACACGGGGCAAATACGATGACCCTTCACATGAGGGTGATATTTCCCACTTTCAGGCTCTCTCGACCGCTTTGTCGGCGACTATCGGAATCGGCAATATCGCCGGTGTGGCCACGGCCATTCACTACGGAGGGCCGGGAGCTCTCTTCTGGATGTGGGTGACCGGTATTCTCGGCACTTCGCTCAAATACGCCGAGTGCACGCTCTCGATGAAATATCGCAAAATCAACCCGGACGGCTCCGCTTCAGGCGGACCGATGTACTACATGGAGCAGGCGCTGGGCTGGAAATGGCTTGGTATTATTTTTGCCGCGGCCGCTTCGATATGCGCGCTGGCTACCGGTAACGCTATTCAGGCGTTCACGGTCGCCGATCAGCTCAAAGCCGATTTCGCCTTTCCGGTCTGGATTACCGGTTTGGTAATAGCCGTACTGGTGGGGCTGGTGATAATCGGCGGCGTTAAACGTATCGGTAAGGTCACTTCGTTCTTGTCGCCTTTTATGACTGTCGTGTATGTCTGCGGCGCTTTGCTTATTCTGCTTTTGAACATTGACAAAATCCCCGGCGCTTTTTCCGATATTTTCAGCATGGCTTTCACTCCGCCCGGTGCTGTTGGCGGATTCGCCGGGTCGGCCTTCATGTATACTTTGGTATGGGGTATCAAACGGGGACTGTTTTCCAACGAAGCGGGTCAGGGGTCGGCGCCGATCGCCCACGCCGCGGCCAGGACCGACGAACCGGTGCGTGAAGGAACTGTCGCCATGATGGGGCCGTACATCGATACGATAACCATCTGTACGCTCACCGGTCTGATCATAGTGATCACCGGCGCCTGGACGGTAACTGTAAACGGCGAGGCGCTCAACGGTTCACCGATGACCGCTTATGCTTTTCAGCACGGACTGTCCTTTCTTGGCGGGTATGGCAACTATATCGTAACCGCCGCGGTACTTTTGTTTGCCACTTCGACAATGATAAGCTGGTCATACTATGGTGATCGCTCAATACAGTATTTGTTCGGTGACAGAGTAGTTGTGCCTTATCGAATACTGTTCTGTGTGATGATTTTCGTCGGAGCGATTCTGAAACTTGAAGAGGTGTGGACTTTCGGCGACCTGGCCCTTGGAGTAATGGCCATCCCCAATCTGATCGCACTCATTGCTCTTTCGGGTAAACTCAAAAAAATGACCAACGAATATTTCTCTCGCAAACATGTTCCGCTAAGGTGAACTGAAACAGCAAACAGCAAAAGGCCCCTTCGTTTGAAGGGGCCTTTTCAATATGTCGGACGGTCGGTATCCGGGTGCTATCTGAGGGTCAACCCGGATGGTTCTTCCTCGTCGATCGGTTCCGGATCGTACGCGTTGACGGCATTGGCCGCCGCCCAGCCCTTGGTTTCACCGTCATGGCACTTTAAGCATTGTCGAATTAACCCTGATATTAGGCGCCGAAGTAGAAACATTGCATGTTTTACATAAAAAGCTTACTTATAAACCATATAAAATAGATATATGCGACCATATTAGTATTAGAGAACAAGTAATTTTTCTTAACTAAATTTATCACGAAACGTGAACAACCCCACATGACCTCGCCGCCGCTGTAACTACATGAAACTTTGTCGCTTAGAGAGAGGCGAGGCTGACAAGAGCAGGCTTTTCGATGATAAATAAGATAAAATCGACCTTACAGGTTGTATGGATATATTAGTTCTCGCTTGGAATTCCAACCAAAACGGTTATATTCCGCAAATTCGAGTTTGAGAAAAAATTATCAAACTCGCGGTGATGTTTTAGACTGAGAGACCTTACGTGTTGGAGAGCAGTAAAAATGACTGATGAAGCAGTAGACAAGCCTCAAAAAATCAGACGGCGAACGATCTTCAGACATCCCTTATCGGCGGTGGGAGGAGCGATATTTTTCGCCGGCGCTTTCTTGTTCCTTATTCTCTTACTGATCGATCTGAGTTCCGGCGATGAAAACCCGTACCGGTCGCTGGTTACATTTGTGGTGGCCCCGCTTATCATGTTGATCGGTTTGATGTTCTTTGCCGCAGCCATGGCTATGCAGATTCGCAAGGCCCGCAAAGCCGGCGAGCAGATCAGGTTCCGTTTGTCGATCGACCCGACCATCCCGCAGAACTGGCGCAACCTCTGGTTGTTCCTCGGGCTTTCGGCGGTGACTATTTTCATTGTTGCTTATATCGGAACAAGGGCCTACGAAGCAACCGACTCCACCGGTTTTTGCGGTGAGACCTGTCATGTTGTAATGGAACCGCAGTCGGTTACCTATCATAATTCGCCGCACGCCAAAGTTCCCTGTGTCGAATGTCATATCGGGGAGGGGGCATCGTTCTGGGTCAAGGCCAAATTCGACGGCATGCGTCAGCTCTGGGCAACTGCTCTGGACCAGTTTGACCGGCCGATTCAAACACCGGTCCGCAATCTTCGTCCGGCCCAGGAAACCTGCGAAAACTGTCACTGGCCGCAACAGTTCTACGGCGATAAACTCAGCACCCGGACCTACTACCGCACCGACGAACAGAACTCACCGTGGACCATCAAACTGTTGCTCAAAATCGGCGGGGGGAATCCGCGAACCGGTCGGGCCGAAGGCATTCACTGGCACATGATCGGGGAGAACCGGGTGGATTATATCGCCACCGATTACACCCGACAGGAAATTCCCTGGGTACGATTTATCACCCGTGACAACGACACTCTGGTTTACACCGATCCCGGTTTCGAATTGTCCAACCTGAAAATACCGGAAGCGGACACCCTGGCCGGGTATGAAGTTCGTCGTTTTGACTGCATGGATTGTCACAACCGTCCTTCACATCAGTTTCAGCCTCCTGCGGTAGCTATCAATCTCGCTTTATCCACGCGGCGTATTGATCCCGGACTGCCTTATATCAGACAGGTGGGGCTGGATCTTCTGAATGGTGACTATGCCGACAACGATGAAGCTCACATGGCTATTACCAAAGGTCTGGTGGAGTATTATCAGCAGGAATATCCGGACGTAGTCGATTCGCTGGTTGACGCCATTAAACAGGCCTCCAAAGCGTTGATATCGATCTACGATCAGAACTTCTTCCCGGAGATGCATACCGATTACCGCGTACGCGAAAACAACCTCAGCCATTTCGTGAACGATGGATGTTTTCGTTGTCATGACGGTGTCAAGACCAACCAGTACGGTGAAGAACTGGCCACTGACTGCAAGACCTGTCACCTGATAGTAGCCCAGGGTCCCTCGGAAGATCCTGGTGAGCTTGAGATGGATATCACCGGGCTGGAGTTCCATCATCCTGAGGATATAGACGGAGCCTGGCAGGAGATGTTGTGCACCGAGTGCCATGATGCCTCGTCGGGCTACTAAGCTGTCCGGTTTTTAATAAAAAAAGACTCTTTCGGCAGGCGCTCCGGCGCCTGCCTTTTTGTAGTTACAATAATCGCAGAGTAGCTGACGCTGCCATTGTATCAACGTGAACGACAACAACTTAATCGCCTTATTCGCCCTTCCAGCCCCGACCGACTGCCATAGATAAATCACTGAAAGTTGCGCCGGGAAGTGTCGATAATACTGTTATACCAGAGTTTATTGACATACGTGGAGAAAGAATGACACAAATAAAATGGCAGCAGGCTTTCGAGACCGGGATTTCGCAGGTCGATGAACAGCATAAGAAACTGGTGGAGATGATCAACCGGTTGGATGCTTCTCTTCATCATGGGGTGGGTAATGTCACTGAACAAGTGGGGAAGGTGCTGATCTCACTGGTCGACTATACCAAATATCATTTCGATACTGAAGAAAAGATAATGAAAGAAATCGGCTTTGAATTTTATCAACAGCACTTCACTATGCACGAAGAGCTCAGGCACCAAATCGTATCGATTCTGAAACGACTGAAAGAGGGTGAAACAGTCGGAGTTTATGAAATGTTATCTTTTCTTAGCGAATGGCTGGTCAGCCACATCCTGGAAGAAGACAGGAAAATCGGCAAGGCATACGCTCAGGTTCATTTGCAAACAGAAAAAGCCCAGTAACGTAGCCTGATGGATTTTCATTTTTCGTGACTATTTGTCCGGGGCGTGATCGTGCTGCGGACGATTACAGAACAAGCCTGACCGAACCATCCCTGACGAAACAATCCGGACAGGATTAACGGTCGTGGTTTACCATCAACCGATAGTACTTTTCCACATCTTTTATTTTCTGCGCTGACAGCTCCGTCTGACGAGGGTAACGTACAACCTTTCCCATT
>JAJRTA010000010.1 GCA_024278515.1 Candidatus Zixiibacteriota bacterium | reverse complement strand
CTTCGCACTCGTAGTGATTCGTGCAGTTGCCGAACCCTTCCGCATCCATCTGAGCCACCATTTTGGCGACCCGCTCGGCCGCTTCCGGTCTTCCCTGGGGCAGATTGGCGAACTGCGATACCTTGGCCGAAACGAACAACATCGCCGAAGCGTTCGGGCAGGCGGCGACACACGCCCCACACCCGATACAGGCGGCCGCGTCCATAGCCAGATCGGCTTTGGTTTTCGGGATCGGTATCGCGTTGGCGTCAGGAGCGCCGCCGGTATTGATCGACACAAACCCGCCGGCATACTGTATCCGATCGAACGCGGAACGGTCAACAATCAGGTCCTTGATTACCGGAAAAGCCCGCGCCCGCCACGGTTCGATATAGATCGCGTCGCCGTCCCGGAAATGGCGCATGTGCAACTGGCAAACCGTTGTGCCCGGTTCCGGACCATGGGCGACGCCGTTGATCATCAGCGAACACATACCACAGATACCTTCGCGGCAGTCATGATCGAAGGCAATCGGTTCGATATCCCGCATGATCAGATCCTCATTGACCACATCGAGCATCTCCAGAAAAGACATGTGCTCATTGATATCCTTCGCTTCGTAACGCTCCATTTTCCCCTTGTCCGAAGCGTTCTTCTGCCGCCAAACATAGAGAGTCAGGTTCATTACTTGTAACTCCTTGTGGCCAGTTCCACATTTTCAAATACCAGTTGTTCCTTGTGCAGGGTGGGTGTCTTTCCGACCCCCTGAAACTCCCAGGCGGAGACATGGGTGAAGTTGGCATCGTCGCGCAGAGCCTCACCTTCCTCGGTCTGGCTTTCCTCACGGAAATGACCACCGCACGACTCGGTGCGGGTGAGAGCGTCAATGACAAGGACTTCAGCAAACTCAAGGAAATCGGCCACCCGTCCCGCCATTTCAAGCGACTGGTTCAGCTCGTCGAAATCACCGGGAACTTTCACATTTTGCCAGAACTCTTCGCGAAGTTTCGGTATCTCTTCGAGCGCTTTTTTCAGTCCGGCTTCATTGCGGGCCATGCCGCAGTTTTCCCACATAATCAGACCGAGTTCACGATGGAAAGAATCGGCAGTCCGTTTACCGTTGATGTTAAGCAGTTTCCTGGTGCGCTCGGACACATCGGCCTCCGCTTTTTTGAACTCGGCATGGTCGGCCTTGACATCGGAATTGCCGGCGCGAGCCAGCCAGTTGCCCATTGTGTAGGGAACAACGAAATATCCGTCGGCCAGTCCCTGCATAAGGGCCGAAGCGCCCAGACGGTTGGCCCCGTGGTCGGAGAAATTGGCTTCACCGAGGACGAACAGGCCGGGCAGGTTGCTTTCGAGGTTGTAATCAACCCAGAGTCCGCCCATGGTGTAGTGCAGAGCGGGGTAGATACGCATCGGGACTTTGTAAGGGTTCTCACCGGTGATCTTTTCGTACATGTGAAACAGGTTACCGTAGCGGTCACGGATAACATCCTCACCCAGCCGACTGATGGCATCGGCGAAGTCAAGGTAAACGCCCAGGCCGGTTTCACCGACTCCGCGACCGTCGTCGCAGGCCTCCTTGGCCGAGCGGGAGGAGATATCACGGGGAGCAAGATTACCGAAAGATGGATACTTCCTCTCCAGATAGTAGTCGCGGTCTTCTTCGGGAATATCACCGGGGGCGCGGTTGTCGCCTTTCTTTTTCGGTACCCAGATACGGCCGTCGTTGCGCAGCGACTCCGACATCAGAGTCAGCTTGGATTGGTAGTCGCCGCTGACCGGGATACAGGTCGGGTGGATCTGGGTGTAACAGGGGTTGGCGAAGAAAGCGCCTTTTTTGTACGCACGGTACGCGGCCGTTACGTTGCAGCCTTTGGCGTTGGTCGAAAGGTAGAAGACATTGGCGTATCCGCCGGTGGCCAGCACGACAGCATCAGCCGCATACGAAGACACCTTGCCGGTAACCATGTCACGTACCACGATTCCGCGGGCGCGGCCATCGACTACCACCAAATCAAGCATCTCGGTACGACCGAACATCTTCACCTGGCCTTTTCCGATCTGACGGCACAAGGCCGAGTAAGCGCCAAGCAACAACTGCTGTCCGGTCTGACCGCGGGCATAAAAAGTGCGGGATACCTGAGCGCCACCGAATGAACGGTTGGCCAGAAGGCCGCCGTACTCACGAGCAAACGGTACCCCCTGAGCCACGCACTGGTCGATGATATTGCCGGAGACTTCGGCAAGACGGTACACATTGGCTTCGCGTGAACGGAAATCACCACCTTTGATGGTGTCGTAAAAGAGGCGGTAAACACTGTCGCCGTCGTTCTGGTAATTCTTGGCGGCGTTGATACCGCCCTGAGCGGCGATACTGTGAGCGCGGCGGGGACTGTCCTGGTAGCAGAAACAGATCACATTGTAGCCCAGCTCGGCCAGTGAAGCCGCCGCCGAGCTGCCGGCCAGACCGGAGCCGACCACGATGATCGTGTATTTCCGTTTATTGGCCGGGTTGACCAGTTTCATGTCGAATTTGTGTTTGCTCCACTTTTCGGCCAGCGGACCGGAAGGGATCTTGGGATCGAGGGTCATATCAGTTTCCTCCCGGCAGTTTCAGAATGTTCAACAGTACCGCGACCGGCATCGATACATAGCCTAAGAAGAAAACAACGGCTACGATGTTGCCGAGCCGCTTCAAAGCGTTGCGATACTCGGGTCGTGTCAGACCGAGTGTTTGCAGAACGCTCGGTATGGCATGGTTGATATGGAAGGCCAGGGCAAACATGGCCACGATGTAGACTCCAGAAATCAGGTAGTTCTGGAATCCGAGAATCACCATCGAATAGACATCATATCTGCCTGCCGCGTCGGTCAGTCCGGCATACTCAGGGTTGGTGACGATGAACGTGAAATGGAGCAGATGGTATACCACGTAAAGAAGTAAACCAAGTCCGGACCAGATCATGGTTTTTGATGTCACACCGGTTTCGATCGACTGGTGACGGTAGTATGAAACCGGACGGGCCGATTTGTTCTGGAAATAAAGCCGGACGCCGGTCCATACGTGGATGATCAGGAAGATGGCCAGGGTACCTCGCACTACCCAGAGCAGTTTGCCCAGATCGTGCAGGAACAGCGCGTAGCTGTTCAGCTTTTCCTGACCGAGAAAGATTTGCAGGTTACCAATCAGATGGCCGGTCACAAAGCCGACAAAGCTGAGCCCGGTAACCGCCATCCAGATTTTCTTACCTATAGAGGAATAGCCGGATTCTCGAGATGATTGAGAAACCGGTGTCTTAACTGAAGTTGTCATACACTCTCCAACTTTTTCGACGTAATAAACGGCGGCGAAAGCCCATGTCAACATTTTTGATTTTCAGGATAATTTGGAGTGTAATTATACCTGGAATTGCTCAAAAATCGTCCTTGTCTGTATAATATGATATGTGGATAATTCGTTTGACAATCTCTGGAAATCACGCTATAATCTAAACCGCTATATTGTCGATACTTACATAATAAATGAGAGTATTAATTATTGAATCATAACAGTTGGGAGAGAAATATGCGGACGAGCACGTTTTATGTCGTCACTTTTTTCTTGTTGGTAATGGCCTTTGGCTCAATTCAGGCAACCAGTATTGAATTGAAGTTGTCCGGGCCGGGAGCGGTCGGCGATGCTACAATCAAAGCAGGTAAGCCGGTGTCGGTTGATATCATTATTGAGAATGACACGATATTTACCGGCTTCACAATGGGTTTCAAGATATTTTCGCCTGATCTGAAGAAGATCGTTCATGTTGCGGATTCCGGCAACGGCCTCAACGAACGCGGTGATGTTAAGGGTTACAACGGTTGGCACGATGATTCGGTCTGGGATTTGAAAGGTATTTTCGTTCGTGAGACGGACTGGGACGGAAACCTTCCCGACACTCTTGGTTTCGGCGGCCTTTCAGTAAAAAAAAGATATACTGCTCACAAGGCGGAGAAGAAGTTGTCATTTGAAATAATGGTCCCTGAACCGGGGACCCTGGTTATCGACTCCTCGTTTTATCCGCCCGGCGGGAAATGGCTTTACTCGGCTCCGGCCCGGATCGGATCCACTATCTCTCCCGACTGGAACGGGCCATACCAATTCAAGGTGATCAAGTAAACAACAGGTTAGCAAAGCCCACCGAGGACGGTGGGCTTTTTTTGTGCTCTGAAATAAAAAAGTATGAATATCAGAAATGTTATGACCCCGATTGCACTGTTCTTTGTGGTATCGTTAATCACTATCTCTTGCCTG